>JBGPIW010000236.1:0-4780 GCA_041485045.1 Gemmatimonadota bacterium
CGCTGGGAAGGCCGCGCCGCCTACGAGAGCGACCGGCCGCTGCCGCAGGGCTGGGACTACGGCATCGACCGGCTCGTGGTCGGCGGGTCGGGACCGATCACGCACGGCATCGGCTTCGCGGGCGTGCTGGACCTCCAGGGACGCCTCGATGCCGATCCGGTCAACGCGCCCCCGCCACCCGATCCCCGCGACCCGCGCACCCAGAATCCGTCGCTCCTGCCGCACAACGGGGGCGAGCGCTATGACGGGGCGCTCAAGCTGAGGCTTCCCCTCGGCGCGCGGCAGACGCTGCGGTTGTTCGCGCTCCAATCCGTGGAACAGCGCCTGCTGTTCGACCCGGCCTACAAGTACGATCTATCGCTCGCGCCGGCGCAGCGCGTGCGGGGCACGCTCCTCACGGGGCAGCTGCAGCACACCTCCGGTCCCGGGTCCCTGAACCCGCTCACGATCGACCTGCGCGTCGGGTACTTCGACCGTGCGTTCCTGCGCGGCGCTCTGTCGGATCAGCCGACGCCACACTTCGGGGCCTTCACCTTCGGGACGTTTCATTTCCTGGGGGAAGACCTGGCGCGGCGGCAGGACACGGTGGCCGCCAGGGGCGCCCTGCCCGGGTTCGATGCGCCCGACTGGAGCGAGCGGACGCCATGGGGCGTGCCGGCGTTCTTTCTCGGCACGGGGCCGCGCGGCGACATCGTCTGGAACCGCTTCCGCGAGCTGCGCACCAAAGTCGATGTGACGTTAGGGGCCGGACGCGACGCCGACTTCTATCTGGGAGGCGAGCTCGCGAGCCAGCACGTGCAGACGTTCCAGCGGCTGTCTGCCTTCGTCCCGGCGGACAGCACTGTCCCCGGGCCCAGCGCCGCGGACTTCCGACCGGCCAGCGCGGCCGCGTACGCCGAGACGCAGCTTCGCATCGAGGATCTGGCGTTCACGATCGGACTGCGGTACGACCAGTTCGACGGGAAGGTGCCGCTGGCACTTGGCAGCAGAGGATTGGGGGCGCAGCGCTCGCTCAATCCCCGCTTCGCCGTCTCCACGGTGCTGCGCGGCGCCACCTTCGTGGCCAGCTGGGGACGATTCAGTCAGGCCCCCGATTTTCAGTATCTGGTGGATGCCGCTTTCGACGATACCACACGGACCGGGCGGTTCCGCCGTGGCAACCCGGCCTTGGGTTTTGAGGGGGCGATGCAGTACGAGTTCAGCCTCCGGCTGCGACCCACCGAAATCACGGCCGTGCGGGCCAATCTCTACATCAAGCGGCTCGATGGTCTGGTCGCCTCGGTGCCGCTGGGGCTAGACCCCGATTCGACGATCTTCGGCAACGCCGACTTCGGGACCGTGAAGGGGGTCGAGCTGATCTTCGAGCGGGAGCCGGTGCACGGATGGGGGGTGCGTGTGGCCTACACATTCCAGTCCGCGACCGCGACGGCCACCAACGCGTTCCAGCTGCTGCGCCGCATCCGGATCGACACGCTGGGCGACACCATCAATCCGGCACGCGTGGAGTTCCCGCTCGATTACGATCGGCGCCACAGCCTCACCGTCGTCGGCCGGGCGCGAGTGAGCGACGGTGCGGGACCGCGGCTGTTCGGGACCCCAGCGTTCGGGGGGCTCGAGGCGGCTGCGATCTTCCATTTCGGGGCCGGACTGCCCTATTCACGGACCAACACCACGGGGGACACGCTGATCGGGTTGCCGAACTCCAGCCGGCTGCCTCCCGAGTACTCGCTCGATGCGCTGGTGCGCCGCCCGGTGCGTCTCTGGGGGCTGCGGGGGGGAGTGTACATCGACGCCCGCAACCTTCTGAACCGTCGCAACACAGTCGCGGTGCGCCGCGATACGGGGGAGCCGAACGCGACGGATGCCACGCTCCAGTCCATCGCCCAGAAGGCGTATCAGGCGCACCCGGAGGCTATCCCCTACGAGTCACCCCGCTACCGGGCGTGGGCGGATCTCGACGGCAGCGGCCTGATCGAAGGACCGAATGAGCTGCTGCCCCTGTATCTGGCGGCGGCGCGCGACTTCGCGCAGCCACTCTTCTACTATGGAGCCCCGCGGCTGGTGCGCGTGGGCATTGAGTTGACCTTTTGAGCGATTAGCCGCGCGGCAGGCGCAGCTCGTCCCACCCGACGCGCTTTTCGAGGATCGCGTCCCGGATCTGCCGCTCGCGTCCGCTCAAGACGGCGTTGCCGGTTTTCACCTCCAGGAACCACACCCCCCGCAGCTCGCCTTCGTCCAACCCGTCGAACACCACGAGGTCGACCGGGCTACCAAGAAACCGGGCGTCCTTCGGATTGAAGCGAAAACCGGGCAGGTAGGGCAGGAGCTGCTCGGAGACCTTCCCTACAGTGACGGCCTGGCTGCGCAACACGGCGTCCTGGCGGATCGCCATCGTGTGCTTGGCTTTCCACGAGAGGAAGTACAGCATGCCGACGAGCCAGCCGATCACCAGGCCGGCGGCCAGTGCCAGCAGCACGTTTGCCACCTAGTACCTCCGGATCAACGGGCGCCGGCGATCGCGAAGGCGCGCACCGGAAACGACCCCATGCCCCGGACCATCGGCGGCACAGCGAAAAAGCGGAACCCCGTGTCCGGCAGGCGCTCGAGTCCCGTCAGGTGCTCGACGATCGGGATCCCGGCGCCGAGCAGCAGAGTATGGGCGGGGCGGGTGCCGTCCGAAGCGTCGTCGATATTCAGCGAATCGATGCCGACGAGTGTCGCCCCGCTCCGGACGAGATACTCGGCGGCCGTGCGAGAGAGGAACGGATGCCCGACGCCGTACGCTGGGGAGCCCCAATGGCGGTCCCACCCGGTGTGAACCAGGACGGCGCGGCCGCCGACCGCGATTCCGGTGAACGCGTGCTCGTCGATCGCGGGGCCGGCGCGCCCGGTGCAGCGGACCACCACGCCGTCGAGGTCGGCCAGGAGCTCGAGGCCCAGACCGGCGAGATCGGCGCCGGCCGGGTAGCGATGGAACGGGGCGTCCACGTACGTGCCGGTGTTCGCCACCATGTCGATCCGGCCGATCTGGAACTCGGTCCCCGGGGCATAGCGCGTCCGGGAGGCGTCCCGGCTCAGGTGGTCGCTGATCACCGGCACCGGGAGGCCGGGATAGGTCACCGTCCCGTCCGCCACGACGTGGCTCAGGTCGACGAAGGAGATTGGGCCTCCTCGACATAGCCACCCGCGACGCCGCCGACCACCATGGCCAATCCGAGCCAGCCGAGCGGGGTGAGCCGCTGCGCGAACAGTGCGAAGGCGAGCAACGCGCCTACGACCGGCTCGATCGTCGCGGCGACGGCCGTCGGTGCGGCGTCGATCCGCTTGGCCGCATTGAAGAACAGCACGTTCGCCGCGACGACGGTACCCGCGGCGAGCAGGGCGGTGTAGAGCCAGCCGCCGGAGCTTGGCGGCGGCGCGGGCGCACGGCCGGCGAGCGGCAGCACGATCCCCAGGACGACGATTCCGCCCAGGATCTCGAGGAACAGCACCCGCATTGGGCCGTAGCGCGGCACCGCATAGCGCGCGAGGAGCGTCGTGCCCGCGTAGGACAGCGCCGCGAGCGCGCCACCGACGACGCCGGCGCGCAACGTGGTGGCGATCGTGACGCCCATGGTGCTGTGGCCCAGCACGGCGAGGACCGCGCCCGCCATCACGACCAGCGCCAACAGCAGCCGCAGCGTGGTGAGGCGCTCCCCCAGCAGCGGCTTCGCGAGCAGGGCCACGAGCACCGGCGCCGTGTACAGCAGCGCCGCCGCGCCGGCGACCCCCGCGCCGGAGATCGCGAACTGATAGGCGACCTCGAACAACGCGACGAGCGCGCCACCGCCGAGCCCGACCAGTAGCCAGCCGCGCCGGTCGATGCGGAAAAAGTCGCGCTGTGTCAGGCCGACGGCGAGGATCCCCACGATACCGAGCACCAGACGCCAGAAGCCGATTCCGGTGAGCGTTGCTCCCTGGGCGTAGAGAGCCGTCGAGAGCGGGCCGGTCGTGCCCCAGATGGATCCGGCCCCGAGGGCACACCCGTAGCCCACGAGGCGGGTGGTGCGAGACGTCGATGGCGAAGGCACGTCCCGGAAGCTACCGGGCGGCGCGGCGTGAAGAAAGTCCGCTCACTTCCAAGTCGTGAGGATCTCCTCGCGGCGGAAGCGCACGACGTTCATGCGGAACAAGGCGACGTCGAGGAGCAGCACCAGGACGCAGGCCCCGAGCAAGGCCGGAAAGGAGCGCGTGAGCAGCCGGCCGAAGACCGCGACGACGAGGAGGAAGATCGGCAGGACAGCGAGGGCCGACGTCTGCACCGTCGCCTGCGGATCGGAGGACCGGGCCGAGAGCCGCATCGTGACCAGTGACACCGCGGCGGTGAGGGCGGGCGCCAGCACCAGGAGGACCACCGTCCAGTAACGGTCCGGCAGCGGAGCGACCATCCCACGGGCGGTGAACACCAGATCGACGACCAGGATGGCGACGAGACCGGCGGCCCAAGTGGCGGCGACCGTGGGGCCGACGGTCGCGAGCAGCTTCCCCAGGAGCAGCTGGCGATCCGTGATCGGCGTGGCGAGGATCGGCTCGAGCGTGCGCTGCTGTTTCTCGCCGACGATCGAGAACGCGGCGGCCGTGGAGGCGATCGCGATCGGAATCAGGAGGAACATCCCCGCCGTCGCCCGCAGGATATAGCGCGCCAGCGCTTCCCCCGGCGGCAGGCCGTGGTACTCGGAGAGACGCGCGAGGTTCTGCGCCAATGCGACCGTGGACGGCTCGGCGCTCCGTTGCAGATCCC
>JBGPIW010000237.1:0-4769 GCA_041485045.1 Gemmatimonadota bacterium
GCCGAGGCTGGCGCCAACACCGTCGCGATCCGGCACGACCGCCGCCTCCACGGGCAGTACGTCTTCTCCGCCTATTACCACAATGCGCGACTGCTCGTCGCCGCCGGGCAGCGCGTCAAGGCCGGGGACGTCATCGCGCTGGTGGGGAACACGGGGCGCGCCACGAACGACCATCTCCATCTCGAGGTCCACGTCGCCCCCACGACCGATTCGAGCAAGATCGTGGACGCCGCCGTGCGTTATCCCCCCTTCACCACGAACCCGGAGCTGTGGATCGAGCCGCTTCCCGGTATGGGGCTCGTGGCGGGACAGGTGTGGGACTCCCGGGGGCAGCCGGTGGCGCAGGCGCGCATCTACGGCCTCGTCAAACCCGAGCCGCAGGAGACACCCTTCTCCTATATCGAGACCTACGGGCCCCGGAACCACTCCGATCCCGTCTATCGCGAGCATTTCGCGATCGGCGACGTGCCGCCGGGACAGTATGTTCTCGGCGTGGAGATCGAGGGACGGAAGGTGTTCCGGCGGATCGACGTCAAGCCCGGGAAAACCACCTGGGTCGAATTCCGCCCCGAGGCTGGGCGTTAGCGCCACTCACCACGCATGGGTTCATGCACATCGAGCTGACCGAGATGCTGCGCTGCCCCGAGGAGCACCGAGAGGAGTACCTCGTGCTCTCGACCTCCGAGATGAACGGCCGCATGGTGATGCTCGGGGTGGTGGGGTGCCCGGTGTGTCAGCGCGAGTTCGAGATCATCGACGGCATCGTGGACTTCACCGCAGCCATCACGGGGGAGCGGCAGGTGCGGGCTGTGCGGCGCACGCCGGCGGCTCGGTCTCCCATCGTCATCGACGCTCAATCGCTCCAGGCCCTGCTCGATCTGGGCGGGCCGGGCGGGTACGTGATCCTGCTGGGATCGGCCGCGCGGCACGCCGAGGGGTTGGCAGGTCTCATGGGCGGGGTCCATTTTGTCGGGATCAACGCGCCCGCCGACGTCGAGGAGCTGCCGATCCTCAGTTTGCTGCAAGCGGATCGGGTGATCCCGTTGCGCCAGGGGATGGCCCGTGGGGTGGTCGTGGGGGCCGAGCTGGCGGCCACGCCGTGGGTGGCGGACGGCACGCGCGTGTTGTTGCGGGGACGGCGACTGGTGGTCGAATCCGGGCTGGCGGTGCTGCCCGAAAGCGTAACGAAACTGGCCTCCGGGGAGGGGCTGTGGGTGGGGGAAAAGAAATAGGCGTGGTGTGTGGTTGTTTCAGATCTCCACGCTCGCCGTGAGCGCGTCACTCGCGGCATACGTCGCGTCGATGACTTTCGCGTAGTTCTTCTCCACCACACGGCGCTTCACTTTCAGCGTCGGCGTGAGCTCTCCCGATTCGATCGTGAAGTCCTGATCGAGCAGCACGGTTTTCTTGGGGCGCTCGAAGTGCGCCAGATCCCCCAGCATGCTGCCCACTTCCTGCTCCATCTTTTCCCGCACGGCGGGCTGCGCGATGAGCTCGCGGCGCGACCCCGCGCTCAACCCCTGCGCGGTGGCCCACGGCTCCAGCGTTTCGAAGTTCGGCACCACCAGAATGATCGAGAACTTGCGTTTGTCGCCGAGCAGCACGGCGTTCGCGACGAACTTGTTGAGCTTGACCTGGTTCTCGATCGGCTGCGGCGCGATGAACTTCCCGCCGGCGGTCTTGATCAGGTCCTTCTTGCGGTCGGTGATCTTGAGGTAGCCATCCGCGTCCAGCTCGCCGATGTCGCCCGTATGGAACCACCCCTCGGCGTCGATGGCCTCGGCGGTCGCCTCGGGCTTGTTGTAGTACCCCTTCATGATGTTGGGGCCCTTGGCCAGGATCTCCCCGTCGGCGGCGAACTTGAGCTGCACTCCTGGCACTACGGGACCCACCGTCCCGATCTTGGGCCGGGTCAGCGGGTTGAGGGTCAGCACCGGTGACGTCTCCGTCAGCCCGTACCCTTCGAGCACGGGCAGCCCGGCACTGAAGAAGAACTTCGCGATTTCCGGCGACAACGGCGCACTGCCGGAAATGAAGAACCGGATGCGCCCACCGGTGCGCGCCCGCAGTTTCGCGAATACCAGCCGGTCGGCGATCTTGTGCTTGAAGGCGAGCCCGCCCGGAATGGGACGCTGATCGAGCTTGAGCGTCGCCCAGTCGTCCCCGACCCGCCGCGCCCAGAAAAAGATCTTGCGCTTCACCGCGCTCCCGGACAACGCGTTCTCCAGCACGCGGGCGTACACCTTCTCATACAGGCGCGGCACGCTCAGCACGATCGTGGGCCGGACCTCCTGGAGGTTCGGGCCTACCTTGTCGAACGATTCGGCGTAGTTGATGATGACGCCCGCATGCATCAGCGTGTAATCCACCATCCGCTCGTACACATGGCTCAGCGGCAGCATCGCGAGGCACTCGTCCTCGGCGGAGAGCGGCATCACTTCGAGCGCCGCCTGCACGTTCGACCAGATGTTGTTGTGGGTGAGGATCACGCCCTTGGGGTCCCCCGTCGTACCGGACGTGTAGATCAGGGTGGCGATGGCGTCGGGGGAGACGGCCAGCGCTTCTTCACGCACGCGCGGATGTTTCGCGGCCACGGCGCGTCCGCGGGCTTCCAGCTCGTCGAACGTCATGACCCCATCGCGCTCCGCCCCCGAGTCGAAAGCAATCACGTGCCGCAGCGCGGGGAGGCTCCCCCGGATCTCCATCACCTTGGCGACCTGCTCGGCCGTCGAGCAGAACACTCCGACCGAGCCCGAGTCCTTGAGGATGTACTCGGTCTGCCGCGGGGTCAGCGTGGGATAAATGGGGACGTCCGCCGCGCGGGCGCAGAGGCAGGCATAGTCGGCGATGGCCCATTCGGGGCGGGTCTCCGAGAGAATCGAGATCCGGTCTCCGGCGGCAATGCCGAGCTCGCGTAGTCCGAGCGAGACGGCGACCACGCGGTCGGCCAGCTCGCGGTGCGTGATGGCCCGCCAGGTGCCTCCGATTTTGGCGCGGAGAGCCGCCGGCCGGCGATCCGTATACCGGTCGACGCTGGTGAAGAACAACTCGGTGAGGGTGCCAGTATTCACGGCAGCAGCTCCACCACGAAGGTGATGGGGGATCCCGCAACCGGCGTGCCGTCGGCGTGGATGGCGCTCGCCGTCACCACCGCCGAATCCGGCCGGACGCCGCTGAGCCGGACCTGGAACACCGCGATCCCGGTTCCACTGGTGCGCACCGTGTCCCCCGGCACCAATGTGAGCCCCACGCCGCCCGGTGGGAAGGCGACGCTCAAGGCGATCCTCACGCTCGACGTGGATCCCGGGGGCCCAAAGGCGTGGACCAGCAGGCTATCGGAGAGGGAATCGGGGGCCGAAACGACCACCGTGTCGCGGGTCGGTCCCCTGGCCGCGATCGAATCCAGCCGCGCTCGCACCGCGATGGTGACCGGGTTGGAGCGCAGGGTGCCCGCACGCGCCACGAGCCGTCCGCTGCCGACGAAGCGGCCCAGCGTCGCCCCGGTGAGGGAATCCACGACCTGCAGGCTGGTGTCGAGCGCGCTCCAGGCGAATGTGGCCGCGGTGGAGTCCCCACGGCCGTTCAGGGCACGCGCCCGGGGGTGCAGCGTGTCGCCGACCTCGAGGCGCCCGCTGTCGGGGACGATGACCTCGATGGCCACGACAGCGTCGAAATCCGGGGTGAACGACTTGCAGCCCGCGACGGCGGCGGCGGCCACGGCGGCGCCCGCCGCGACGCGCGCAATCGGCCTCAGGGCGCCTCCGCCGAGAGCGGGGGTGGCTGAGCGGCGGCGGGTGGTGCGGCACCGAGCTCGCGCAGCGCCCGCGTGGCGTGCTCGACCCACCGTTCTGCGTCGGGGCCCCGGGGCGGCACCGCCAGAAACGCCCGCAAGTGCTGGGCGGCTCCGTCGGGATCGCCCCGTTTCAGGAGCAGGAAGGCGAGCCCGTAATGCGCCCCGGCGAGCGTCTCGTCGAGCTCCAGCGCGCGGCGGTAGTGGCGGATCGCTTCGTCGAGCCGGGCGGTCTTGGTGAACGCGATCGCCATGTTCTGCAGGATGCGCGCGTCGTTGGGGTGATCGCGCAGCGCGAGGCGGTAGGAGGTGAGTGCCGCCTCGTAGTCCCCCTGCCGCTCGAGCGCGAGCGCCTCATTGAGGTAGTCGAGCCGCTGGGGGTGAAGATCGTCGGCCGTGCGGCCGAACAAGCGGCGCCAGAAACCCATGTCGCGAAAATAGCTTGCGGCTCCTGCAATAAGCAATGTAGCTTCCCGCGCATGTCGTCCGGCCCGCCGTTCTCCGCGCCCACGCCGCGCCGTACGCGCGGCGGCCGACTCCCCCCGCAGGGCGTACTCCAGGTGGATTGGCCGTTCTTCGGCGAGCTGTGCCGGGCGCTGGCGCTCAAAGTGTACCACGCCTACGATCCCGACCTGGTGCTCGGCGTCGCGAAGGCCGGCGTGATTCCGGGCGCGGTGGTGGCGAGCATCCTGCAGCGCGATTTCGCCTCGATGGCCATCAGCCGCTCCGAGAGCGGCGCGCGGCCGGTGGTCATCGCCGGTCCCCCCAAGCTCGTCACGGGCCGCCGCGTGCTCGTCGTGGACGAGACGTGCGACACGGGCGACACGATGAAGCTGGCACTGGCCGCGATCCGCGAGCTGAAGCCCGCTGCCGTGAAGACCGCCGTGAGCTTCCGCACCGGTCCCTACGCGGTCGACTTCGCGGCCCTGGAAACCGAGAGCTTCATCATCCTGCCCTGGGACCGCGAGATCATCGTGGA
>JBGPIW010000238.1:0-4674 GCA_041485045.1 Gemmatimonadota bacterium
CGCGCGCGCGCTCGTCAACAACCCGAGCATCCTGCTGGCCGACGAGCCGACGGGCAACCTCGACTCGACCACGGGCCAGGAGATCATGGGGGTGTTCGCCGAGCTGCACCGCCAGGGGCAGACGATCGTGATGGTGACCCATGAGGCCGACATCGCGGCGCACGCCGCCCGCGTGGTCACGCTGCGCGACGGCCTCATCGCGACCGATCAGCAGAAGGCCGCCTGACATGCACGCCCTGGAGGCGATCCGGCTCGCCTTCCGGCAGCTCGTGGCGCAAAAGCTGAAGAGCGGCTTCGCGCTCATCGGCGTATTCATCGGCGTCACGTTCCTGATCGGCTCCTGGTCGATCGTGAACGGCATGAACACGTACATGACGGAGAAGTTCGCCGGCACGCTCGTGGGCGTGAACACGTTCCATCTGCGGCGCGCGCCGAACGTCAACTTCGACGTGGACGATTCCACCTGGCGGGCGTGGCGCCGCCGTCCCCGGATCCGGTTCACCGACGCGGAGGCGGTGGCGGCAGGGCTCACCATCCCGGTGATCACGGCGTGGTACTCGGAGGATCGCGGCGCCGTCGAATACAACGGCAGGATGGCGAAGGACATTACGCTCGAGGGCACCACCGAGCGCTACTTCGACATCATGAACCTGAAGATCGACCAGGGCCGGCCCTTCAGCGCGCAGGAGTCGAAGGCGGGCGCGACGGTCGTGGTCCTGGGACACGATCTCGCCGAGAAGCTCTTCACCGGCACGAGCCCGATCAACCGCATCGTCCGCATTCACGGCATTTCCTACCGGGTGATCGGCGTGGTGGAGCGCCAGGGCAACCTGCTCGGCATCTCGCTCGACAAGTTCGTGGTCGCCCCCGCCCTGTCGCCGATCCAGCGCGAAGTGAACCCGCCCGGTGTGGTGGACGCCCTCATCGTCAAGACGAACTCCCCCGCCGAGATGCGCGAAGGGATGGACCAGACGGAGGCGATGATGCGCAGCCGCCGCCACCTGCGGCCGCGCCAGGAGGACAACTTCGCCATGATGACCTCCGAGGGCGTGCTGGACTTCTGGAACAAGCTGAGCCGGATCCTGTACGCGGTCGGGCCCGGTCTCGTGCTGATCGCCCTGGTGGTCGGCGGGATCGTCATCATGAACATCATGCTGATGGCGGTTGCCGAGCGGACGCGCGAAATCGGGATCCGCAAGTCGCTGGGGGCCCGGCGCCGCGACATTCTGCGGCAATTCCTGGCCGAGTCGGTGACGATTGCCGTGGTTGGCGCCGCTTTTGGGATCGGGGCGGGCGTGTTCTTGTCGGTGCTCCTCAACGTGGCGACGCCGCTGCCGGCGACCGTCTCACCGGCGTCGATTCTGCTCGGCGTGCTGCTGGGCGGCGGCGTGGGCATCGTCGCCGGCGTCTACCCCGCGAGCCGCGCAGCGCGGCTCGACCCGATCGTGGCCCTGCGGCAGGAGTGACCCCGTGACCCCCATGCTCGAAGGCGCCAGCATCGCCCTCGCCTCGTTACGCGCCCACAAGGTGCGCGCGGCGCTCACCATCCTCGGCGTGGCGATCGGCGTCATGGTCGTGATGGTCATCGGCGCCGTGATCTCGGGATTCAACAAGGGGATCGCCGACATGCTGGAGCAGTCGGGGCCCAAGACGTTCTGGGTGGGGCGGTTCTTCCAGGGCGGCGTGAACGTATCCGACGGCTCGGACGAAATGAGCCCCTGGCGCCGCAACCCGCCGATTTCGCTCGAGGACGCCAGCGCCGTCGCGGCGCTGCCTTCCGTGGCCTGGACCGCCATCGACGAAGGCGGACAGGGGGATGTGACCTTCGGGGCCAAGACCCAGAAGAACGTCAACATTCACGGCCGTAGCGCCGCCTGGCCCAACGTGGCCGGCGGGGACGTGTCGCCGGGCCGCTCCTTCACCGAAGTGGAGGACGGGGCGGCGAGCACCGTGGTCGTCGTCAACCAGAAGATGGCCGAGCTGCTGTTCGACCAGATTGACCCGATCGGCCGCCGCATCAAGATCCAGGGCGTGCCCTACACGGTGATCGGCGTGTTCAATCCGCCGCCGCAGCTGTTCGGGGGCCAGCCCTCGCCGGAGGTGGTCATCCCGCACGGCGCCATGATGAAGTACGTGGACTACTGGCGCGGCTGGATGGACATCCTCGTGGGCCCGACCGATGCCGCGACGACGGCCCAGGCGATGGAAGATGTCACCGAAGCGATGCGGCTGCGGCGCGGCCTGCGACCGGGGCAGGACAACAACTTCGCCGTCATCAGCCAGGAGAAGATCCTCGAGAGCGTGAACAGCACAACGGCGATCGTGCGCTTCGTGATGTTCGCGCTGTCGGGCGTCGGACTCATGGTGGGCGGGATCGGGGTCGTCGCCATCATGATGATCTCGGTGACCGAGCGCACGCGGGAGATCGGCGTGCGCAAGGCGCTCGGCGCCACGCGCCGCGCCATCCTGTGGCAGTTCCTGGTGGAGGCGGCGACGCTGACACTCGTCGGCGGCGTGGTCGGCATGATCGCCGGCGGGCTCATCGCGCTGCTGCTCTCCGTCGCCACGCCGATCCCCGCCCACGTGCCGCTCGCCTCGATCGGGGCGGCCCTGGTGGCCGCGGCGCTCACCGGCATCGTATTCGGCATTTACCCCGCCAACCGGGCCTCGCGGCTCGATCCGGTCGAAGCGTTGCGCTACGAGTAGCCCTCGATGAACCCGCTCGAAGCCCTGCGGCTCGCGGTGCTGCAAATCCGCGCGCAGAAGCTGAAGAGCGGCTTCGCGCTCATCGGCGTGTTCATCGGGGTGACGTTCCTGATCGGCGCCTGGTCGATCGTCAACGGCATGAATCGGTACATGGTGGACAAGTTCGCCGGGACGATCATCGGCGTGAACACCTTCCACCTCCGTCGCCGGCCGAACTTCACGCCCAACGTCGACGACTCGACCTGGCGCGCGTGGGCGCGCCGGCCGCGCATCACGTTCGGCGACGCGGAGGCGGTGGTCGAGGGGATCACGCTCCCGGTGGTCACGGCGTGGCAGTCCTCGGACAACATCACGATCGAGGCGAACGGGAAGCAGGTCCGCGACGCCGAGGTGACCGGCGCGACCGAGCGGTACTTCGAGATCAAGAACCTCACGATCGAGCAGGGCCGGGCGTTTTCGGCGCAGGAGGCCCGCCGCGGCGTCCCCGTCGTGGTGATCGGCTCGGAGGTGTCGGACAAGCTGTTCGCCGGTCGCGATCCGATCGGCAAGACGCTGCGGATCAAAGGCGAGCCGTTCCGCGTCATCGGCGTGGTCGCGAAGCAGGGCAAACTGTTCGGCTTCTCGCTCGACCGCTTCGCCGTGGCGCCCGCCCGTTCGCCGGTCCAGGATCAGGTGAATCCTCCCGGCGTGGTGGACGCGTTGATCGTCAAGGCCGGTACGCTCGAGCTGATGCGCGATGCGATGGACCAGGCGGAAGGCATCATGCGGAGCCGCCGCCACCTCCGTCCGGCGCAGGCCGACAACTTCGTGCTGGAGACGTCCGAGGGCGTGCTCACGTTTTGGGCGGGCATCCAGCGCATTCTGTTCGTGATCGGGCCCGGACTCGTGCTGGTCTCGCTCGTCGTCGGCGGCATCGTCATCATGAACATCATGCTCATGGCGGTGGCGGAGCGCACGCGCGAAATCGGCATCCGGAAGTCGCTGGGCGCCCGGCGCCGGGACATCCTGCGCCAGTTCCTGGCGGAGTCGGCCATGATCGCCACGCTGGGCGGCACGCTGGGCATCGCCGCCGGCATCCTGCTGTCGATCCTGCTCAACGTCGCGAGCCCGCTCCCCGCCACGGTTTCGCCGCTCTCCATCCTGCTCGGCGTCGTGCTGGGCGGCGGCGTCGGGATCGTGGCCGGGGTCTATCCCGCGAGCCGGGCGTCGCGGCTCGACCCCATCGCGGCGCTGCGACAGGAGTAGCCGATGACCCCGCTGCTCGAAAGTGCCGGCATCGCGCTGGCCTCCCTGCGCGCCCACAAGGCCCGTGCGGCGCTCACCATCCTCGGCGTCGCGATCGGCGTGATGGTGGTCATGGTCATCGGCGCCCTGATCAGCGGATTCGACAAGGGACTCACCGATATGCTCGAGTCCCTCGGTCCGAAGACGTTCTACGTGGGCCGGTTCTGGGGTGGAGCGCAATCCGAGGATCCCGACGATCCCAATCCGTGGCGCCGCCGCCCCCCGATCACCGTGGAGGAAGCCGACCGACTGGAGCAGCTCCCGTCGATCAACTTCGTCGTGGTGGACGAGAACGCCTCGGCCGACGTCGAATACCTCGGCAAGCGGTTGGCGGGCGTGTCGATTCAGGGGCGCGACGCCGACTGGCCCAAGGTAGCGGGGGGCGACGTCTACCCGGGTCGCTCGTTCACGCACATCGAGGACAAAGCCAACAGTCCGGTAGTCGTCGTCAACGACAAGCTGGCCGAGCAGCTGTTCGGGCGGCTCGATCCGATCGGACACCGCATCAAGATCGCCAGCCTGCCCTACGAAGTGATCGGCGTTTACAACCCGCCCACGGGGTTGTTCGGCGAGGGGGATCAGCCCGAAGCGTTGATTCCCTACGGGACGCTGGTGAAGAACGTCCCGTACTGGAAGGGCTGGATGGACCTCTTCGTGGCGCCCACCGACAGTGTGTCCGTGCCG
>JBGPIW010000239.1:0-4671 GCA_041485045.1 Gemmatimonadota bacterium
AACGCACGACTACGACCTGCGCGACTACCTCGAGCGCAACTGGGCGGCGCTCGGGCCGAAACTCCGGGGCAAGATCCACATGTTCGTCGGCGACTACGACACCTTCTATCTCAACTTGTCCGTGTACCGCCTGGACGAATTTCTCACGCGGGCCACCCCGCCGGCCGACGCCGAGTTCGGCTACGGGCGCCCCATGAAGCCGCACGGCTGGCAGCCCTGGACGAACGCCGACCTGATCCGGATCATGGCCACGCAGGCGTCGCGGCGCCCGGGGCCATAGCGATGCGGCTCGGCCTACAACGGTCTCGGGTTCCGCACCATCCAAGTTCCCACAAACCTCAATAGGGGAGCGGTATGCGGTTCGCCCGGCTCGCATGGCTCATCGTCGCCACTCCCGTGGCGGCCCAGACCTCTACCAGCGGACAATGGCTCCTCGAGCCCGGGGACGCCGCAGCGGCGGTCCGGCTGACCCTCCGTTTCGGCGACAACGGATTCGACAACGGCTGGTCGAGTGACAACGTCCCCCTCGCACAGCTCGAAGGTCTGCCGCCGGCAGCCTGGCAGAGTCCGGGAACCGACGTGCATTTCCGCATCGTGCGCGACGCCGGCTCGCTGGCGTGCGACGGCTGGTTCGCTCACGGTAAGGGCTCGGGACACTTCACGTATTCCGCGAATCGACAGTTCGTGACGGACCTGGCGAAGCGCGGGATCGGCGCGCCGTCGCCGCGCGAGCAGCTGCAGATGACGATGGCGAATCTGGGACTCGATCTGGTCGACGAGCTGTCGCGACAAGGGTATGAGCGGCCGACCGTGGGTGACCTCACCCGCATGGCCACCCATGGGGTGGACCTCGAGTACCTCCGTGCCCTCGAACACGCGGGGTATCGCCTCCGCAGCCCCGAGGCGCTCGTCCGGATGCGCGATCACGGCGTCGATCCCGAATTCATCGCGTCGCTCGATTCGTCCGGCTACGGCGGACTGTCGGCCGACGAGCTCGTGCGCGTCCGTGACCACGGGGTGGACGAAGAGTTCATCGGGGACATGCGCGACGCAGGGTACCGGCCCAAGGATATCGAGGAGCTCGTGGCGACGCGCGATCACGGCGTGGACGCCCGGTACGTGCGGGAGCTGAAGGCCGCTGGGTTCGGCAGCCTGAGCCTCGCCGAGCTGCGTCGCGCCCGGGATCATGGTCTGACGTCCGGGTTCATCCGCCGTGCCGTGGCCCACGGGCACACCAACCGCTCGCTCGATGAGCTGATCCGTCTGCGGGACCGTGGACTGGAATGACCCGCAAACCCCTGACACACCGCTCACAGCGTTTCTGCAACCAACCACCGCGCTCCCGCGTCTGATGCGTACATAGACGAGGGGAGATGCCGTCCCACGAATCTCCGCCTGCGTTTCACTTCGGAGCATCGGAGGACGGCCGTGACGTTCGCACTCATCGAATCCGATCGGAAGATCGGGAGCAGCCTGCTCGGCGGGAGCGTGCCATCGCTCCTGGTTCACGCCCTGGTCATCGGGGGAGCGGTCTTCGCGACTCTCAGTGCGCGAGAGCGCACCTCCGCCGTCGCCGCCGACACCTCCCTTGTATTCCTCGCGCCTCCGCCGGAGCGGCAGGCTCCCCCGCCGGCGCCGGACCTCACCATGCCGCTGAGGGGGTTCCAGACCGTCAGCGTCCCTGCGGTGATCCCGACCGTTATCCCGCCGCTCGCCCTCCAGGAGCACTTCGATCCGAAGGACTTCACCGGGACAGGCGTTGAGGGGGGTCGCGCGGCGGGACTCGAAGTCGGTGCGGACCACGTGTACGAAGCGAGCGCCGTGGACGAGCAGCCTCAGCTCCTGGCCGCGCCGCCGCCCGCCTACCCCGCCCTGCTGCGGGAGGCCGGGATCACGGGACGCGTCACGTTGCAGGCGGTCATCGACACCACGGGCCGGGTGGATCCGGCCACGGTCAAGGTGTTGCGCAGCCCCAATCCCGGGTTTGAAATCCCGAGCCGGCAGTGGATCCTCAAGGCGCTGTTCCGGCCGGCGCGGCTGGGGGGGCGTCTCGTCCGGGTGCTCGTCAACCTGCCGCTGGACTACTCGATCGCGGGGCGCTCCGGCGCCTGACGGCGCTACAGGTCGAAGCGCTCCAGCCGGTCGCGGTAGCGGCGGCTGAGCCGCAGCCGCGACCCGTCGCTCAAGACGACGATCCCGTCCCCGTGCGACCAGGGGCGCAGCTCGGTGACGCGATCCACGTTGACCATCGCTGAGCGGCTCACGCGGACGAAGCGGCGCGGATCGACGCGCGCTTCCAGGCGATCGAGCGTCGCCCGGATGCGATACGTCTCCCGCCCGGCGTGCAGTATGATGTAGTTTCGCGCGGATTCCATCCGATCGACGCGCACGAGCGGCAGCAGGACGGAGCGGTCCGCTCCTGCTACCAGCAACCGCTCCACTCGCTCCGGCCGTTCGCGCCGGACGTCGGCCAGCAGCTGCGTGAGGCGGCGCCGGTCCTCTCCGTCTCGGCGCCGGCCCACCGCCTCCTTGGCCCGCGCCAGCGCGAGCGTGAGCCGCTCGGCATCGAACGGCTTCAGCACGTAGTCCACGGCGTGGATGTCGAACGCGCGCACGGCGTATTCCTCGAACGCGGTCACGAAGACGACGTGCGGGAGCGTCGTCGGGTCGAGCGCCTCCAGCACGCCGAAGCCGTCCAGTCCGGGCATCTGCACGTCCAGAAAGACGAGATCGGGCGACTCGGCCCGCACGACGTCCACGGCACAGACACCATCCCTCGCCTCGAAGATCGGCCCCACCTCCGCATCGCCCGAGACGAAACGGCGCACCTTCGCCCGGGCCGGCTTCTCGTCATCCACAATCAGCACCGAGAGTCCGGCAGACCGCCCGCTCACGGCACCTCCCGGAAGGGAAGCTCGACCGACACGTGCGCTCCGCCGTCCCGCCGATTCTCGAGGCGAAGGGCCTGGGACGCACCGTACAGCTGTTTCAGTCGACGCGATGTATTCGCGAGTCCCACACCTGCGCCGATCGCCTCCTCCGGCGTCCCGGCGATACCCGGGCCGTTGTCTTCCACCTCCAGCACCAGCCGCCCATTGTCGCGTCGCGCCCGCACCGCGACGCGCGCCGCCACCCCGGGCCCGGGATCCCCGTGGCGCAGCGCGTTCTCGACCAGCGGCTGCAACACGAGCGCCGGGACCGCGGCGCGACGTGCGTCCGCCGTCGCCGATACCTCGACGCACAGTCGGTCCCCGAAGCGAGCGCGCATGATACCGAGGTAGAGCTCGAGCGTCTCCAGCTCTTCGGCGAGCGCGACCTCGCCGCCAGCCGGGCGGCGTAGCGTGCGGCGCAGCAGATCCGCCAGGCGCGCGAGCATCGTGTCGGCCGCGGCCAGGTCGTCGTACATCACCGACGAGATCGTGTTCAGGACGTTGAAGAGAAAATGTGGCCGCAGCTGCCCTTCCAGCGCCTCGAGGCGCACCCGGGTCAGCTCGGTCTCGACCAGCGCCAGGCGCAGCTCGCGGTCACGGGCCGCCGAGTAGCGGTCGAACAGATACACGAGGCCCATGATCAGTGTGAAGCCGACCACGTCCATCGGGAGTTCCATCGCGTAGCGCAGCGGCATGCGGCCGTAGTCGTAGGGCCCGAGCCCGAACAGCGGAAAGGCAAGGGCACGCGAGACGGCGTTCCAGGTCGTGTGAACGGCCGAGTACATCGGCACGATCGCCGCGTGCACCAGGAACATCCGCCACCCCGTCACTCCGCGGGCGTGGGCCCGCCGCACCACCCAGATCGCCGGAAGGAGGAGGACACCCGCCCCGTACGCGCCCGTCATCTCCTCGATGAGCTTGATGCTGAAGGGCTCGAAACGTCCGCGCGCCAGAACGTCGAGGTAGTGATAGCTGAACTGGAGCAAGCCGATCACGCTGAAGGCCGCCACCCACAGCGCTCCGAACCGCCACCGACGGGTCCACATGGCGGACAAGCTATCCCTTCGGCCGGCGGAACGAGAACGTGCCCGTCTCCGGATGCTCGCTGCAGCTGCTCAACACCTCGACCGTGCCGACCAGCAGCCCGCCGCCGTTCGCCTGCGCCCCATTCCCGGTGATGGTTCCGCTGCAGTGCTTCTCGGGATAGGTGAACGAGAACGCGAACGTCAGCGCGGTACCGACCGTCCGGGCCGACACGGTCCCCGTGATGCGCCCGCTGTCGGCGCTGGCTTCGCCCGCCAATGAATCGCCGGCGGCGCGCAGCGTGAGCATCGCGGGATGGAGGTCCTCGTCGTTGATGCGCAGCGCGCCGAGCCACGAGCCGGTCAGCCCGCGCGGAACGGTATCCGGCACCGGCGCGCCCGGTGTCGGGAGCGTGTACGCGAGCACATAATCGCCCTGGGTGGTCCCCAGGCGGTCATGCCCGCCCGCGGCGATCACGAGGTACTGCCGGCCACCGGTCAGGTAACTCATCGGCAGGGCATGACCACCCGCCGGCAGAGCTGCACTCCAGACCTCCTTCCCGGTCTCGAGATCGAACGCCCGGAGACGCTGGTCGAGCGTGCCGGCGACGAACGCGAGCCCGCCCGCGGTGACGAGCACGCCGCCGAGGGAGATCGACCCGAACGGCGCGCCGGGCAATGCGGCGGTGCCCGGCCAGTTGCCCAACGGCACCTTCCAC
>JBGPIW010000240.1:0-4666 GCA_041485045.1 Gemmatimonadota bacterium
CGATCTGCGGCCGATGGAATTTGGGGAGATCCTCGACGGCGCCTTGTCCCTGTTCCGACGCCACTTCGGGCTCTTCCTCAAGTTGAGTCTCACGGTGATGTGGGTGCCGATCGCGTTCGGCCTCTATTTTCGGGCCCGGTTCTTCGGCGCGGCAGGGGCGGGGCCGGAGCAGGCGATGGCGATTCTCCAGAGCGAGATCGTGCCGATCATGCTCTGGTTCGTGGTCTTGGCGGTCTTCTACGTGTGCGCGATGCTGCTGCTGACCGCCGGTTCGATTCGCATCATCTCGGATTCCTATCTCGGGCGCGTGCCTCAGTTCAGCGAGGTCTGGCGATTCGGGGTCGCGAAGGTCGTGCCGCTGTTTCTCGTCGGCCTCGGCAAGGGGCTGCTGATCGCCGTCGTCTTGGGGCTGTGCGGCATCGTGTTCGCCGTGACCATCGGGCTCGGCAAGAGTCTTGGGGCGGGGATGGTCGCCTTGCTGTTCCTCATGGAGATGGCCGGCTCGTTCTGGCTGGTGTTCTACATCGTCTGTGGCTACATGGTCACGACCCCCGCGGTCGTACTCGAATCGTTGCCGAGCGCGTTCGATTCCTTCGGACGGTCCTGGGAGCTGACCCGAGACGCAAAGCTCAGAATGTTGGGCCTGGCCGTCGTCGGGTGGCTCATCAGCAGTCTGCTCCCCGCGGTCGTGGCGCAGGTGGTGGGCGCGGTGGTGTTGCAGCTGATCCCGAGCGCGCAACTGTTCTGGTCGCTGGTGTCCTCGGCCTTCCCCATCCTGGTCGCGCCGATACTTCCCTGCATCCTGACGCTCGCCTACTACGACTTGCGCGTGCGGCGCGAGGGCTTCGACCTCCAGCTGCTGAGCGAGCAGCTGGGGTGACCTGACCCTGTCGCCGCTCCTCCTCCTGCAGTCGGTCCCAGCGGACTCGGTGCGGCGCGCGGTGCGCGAGGTGTTCGCACGCCCGGAGTACAACTGGGTACAGACGGGCCGGCCGCTGCACTGGCTGCGCGATCTGTGGCTGCGCTTGAACAGCTGGCTCGACCGGCTTGCTTCACAGCACCCGGTTGGCGCCCGGCTGTTGTTCTGGGGCGCGCTGATCGCGCTCCTTGCGCTGCTCGTGCATATCGGCCTCACGGTCTGGCGCATCTACCGCATCACGGTCCAGCAGCCGGGAGCGGCGGGACCCGGGGCGGCGCCGGTGATGCTCGATGGGCGCGGGCACCTGGAGCGAGCCGAAGCGTTGGCCCGTGCCGGACGCTACACGGAGGCGCTCGCGCACCGGTTCCTCGCGCTCCTCCTCGAGCTCGACCGGGCCGACGCACTGACGTTCCACCCCTCCAAGACTCCCGCGGAATACGTGCGCGAGGCGCGCCTCGGACCGTCGGGCCGCGCGACGCTGGCTGGGCTGGTGTCCCGTCTGTATCACCACGTATTCGGCGCCGAGCCGCTGGACGAACGGGGATACCGCGAGTTCGGCAGCGCGGCGGGAACGTTGGTGCACCTTGTCACACCGCGCTGAGATCGGGCTCGCCGCCCTGCTCGCCCTGGTGCTGACCGTGGCGCTGTTGGCGGGTCGGAGGCAACGGCACCTCGTGCAGGTCTGGGAGCCGGTCTCCACGTACCGCACCGGACCCACGGGCGGCCGGGGGCCGTATGAAGTGCTCGCCCGGCTCGGGATTCCGGTAGAGCGCCGCCGCACCTCGCTATTCGACCTCGCCCGTCAGCCGCGGCGGCGGATTGCCGTGCTCGCGGTTGTGTCCCCGGAGCAATGGCTCGCGCCCGCCGAGCGGGAAGCTGTGGCGCAGTTCGTCACCGCCGGGGGGACGGTGGTGGCGGTGGGCGACGCAGGCGGGCTGACCCGATGTTTCGGCTGGGACACGGCCGAGCCGGATTCGGCGGATCGCGCGGGAAGTCTGGACAGCGCGTCCGTGGTGCCGCCCGCAGGCACGGGGCGGCTGCCACTAGTTGGCTGGGTGCTGCACCCGTTCGGCGAGGATAGTCTCGAGGGGCTCATCAAGAGCATGCCGGAGCTGCGGAAGAAGGGAGGGGTCGCCCGACTCTCGCGCAACGATGAGGTGTGCCGGTCCGCAGTGCCGGCCGGGGAGGACACGCTGCTCGCGACGGCGCACCATGCCCCTGTGGTGCTGCGCCTGAGCTTTCACGGGGGAGGGAGCGTCGTGCTGGTGTCGGATGACGGCTACTTCCGCAACGCGGCGTGGCGCTCGACCGACGTGCCCGAGCTCCTCGTGCCCCTGCTCATGCCGCCGAGGCGGGGTCGGGTCAGCTGGGACGAGTACCATCATGGGTACGGAGTGCAGGGGTCGCTCGGGCACGCACTGGTCGTCTGGATGGCTGGCTCACCGGTCGGATGGCTGCTGTTTCAGCTGGTAGCCGTGGCTCTGCTGCTGCTCGCGGTTCGCGCAGTTCGTTTTGGACCGGCGCGCGCCGTGGTGGAGCGGCGGCGCAGGTCTCCGCTCGAGCACGTCGACGCGCTGGCGGCGGGGCTCGAAGGAGCGGCCGGCGTCGACGCGGCGGTGGCGCTCACGGTGTCCGGATTGCGGCGGCGTCTGTCGCGTACCGGTCAGCCGCAGCGCGGTGAGCCGAAACAATGGCTTGCGTCGCTCGAGCTGGCGCTTCCCGGAGTGCGCGGACGCCGAGCCGCTCGGCGGTTGCAGGAGACCCTGACCAAACCCGGCGGTGCCGAGCGTGTGCTCGCCGCCGCCCAAGCCGTGGAGGACGTGTGGGAGGAACTGCGTCCGCGGGCGACGCCCGCGGCATCCTGGAAGCGCTGAATCGCGTCGTCCTGGGGCAGGAGGGCGCGACGCGGGAAGTCATGGTCGCGCTGCTGGCCCGCGGTCACGTGCTGCTGGAGGGCGTGCCCGGCACGGCGAAGACCTTGCTTGCCCGGACACTGGCCTTGGCCCTCGATGTGCGGTTCCAGCGCATCCAGTTCACGCCGGATCTGATGCCGGCCGATATCACCGGCGTCTCGATGCTCACCGGGGGACACGAGTTCACGTTCCGACCCGGGCCGATCTTCGCCGATCTCGTCCTGGCGGACGAGATCAACCGCGCCCCAGCCAAGACGCAGGCCGCCCTGCTGGAAGCGATGCAGGAGCGGACCGTCACGGTGGACGGGATCAGCCACTCCCTCTCTCCGACCTTCACGGTCTTCGCGACCCAGAACCCGATCGAGTTCGAGGGCACCTACCCGTTGCCCGAGGCCGAGCTCGATCGGTTCATGGTGAAGGCGCACTTCGGCTACCCGGCGGCCGCAGTGGAGCAGGGCATTCTCACGCGCTACGTCGAGGGCTTTGAGGCGGACCGCCCCGCGACCTACGGGGTCTCGCGCGTGATCGACGCGGCGGGTCTCGAAGCGCTCCGCGGCATCGTGGACGGCGTGCGGGTGGAGCCGAAAATCACGGCGTACATCACGGCCGTGGTGCGCGCTACGCGCGAGGCCGCGTCCCTCACCCTCGGCGCGAGCCCGAGGGCAGGCGTGTCGCTCCTCAAAGCCGCGCGCGCCTCCGCCATGCTGGATGGGCGCGACTACGTCGTCCCCGACGACGTGAAAGTACTTGCCCCAGCGGTGTTGCGTCATCGCGTGAGCGTCGCGCCCGAGCTGGAGCTCGAAGGGGTCACGCCGGACGCGGCGCTGAAAGCGATCCTCGACAAGACCGAGGTGCCGACGGCGTGAGCGTAACCGATCTGTTTCTCTTCAGCGCGGTCGCGGGTGGGTTCTTCGGTCTGTGGTTCGTCATCGGCGCATACGCTGGGGTGCTGTTCAGCCGCCGCGCGATCGGGCTCCTCGGGGCGAGCGCCGGCATCGCCTTGCTGGGCTACCGCATCCCGACCGCGCTGGACTTGCTGCTGCTCGTGGACGCGGCCGTGCTGGCTGGGGTGTGGCTGGATGCGCTGCTTGCGCCGCGACTCTCCGATGCGGGGACCGAAGTCAGCGTCACCCGCGACGCGACGCTGGCGCTCTCGCTGGGACGGGTGGGGGAGGTGACCTACCGGTGGCGCAATGGCGCGTCACGACGCGCTCGACTGCGCGTGCGCGAAATCCGCCCCGACGTGCTGGGTGGGACATTGGCCCCGCGCCAGGTCGTCATCGCGGCGCACGGGGAGACCCGCGAAGCGCTACCCGTGGTGGCGGTGCGCCGGGGGCACGAGACCGCCGGCGGGTTCGCTATCGACAGTGGAGGGCCCTTGGGGTTGGGCGTGCGGCGCAGCCGGCTCGCGCTGCCCTGGGAAGTGCGTGTCTACCCCGCGCTCACGACGCTGCGGCGGCGCGCGGCGGTGGCGCAAGCGGTGCGCCGCCGCGAGCTGGGTCGCCACCCGCTCCGTCGCCTGGGTGAAGGACGGCTGTTCGAGTCGCTGCGCGATTTCGTGCCCGGGGACGACCCGCGGTTGATCGACTGGAAAGCGACGGCCCGCCGGCGCAAACTGATCACCCGGCAGTTCGAAGCCGAGCGGCGCCAGCAGGTGCTGCTGGTCCTCGACGCCGGACGCCTGCTCACAGCCGACGTGGCGGGCGTCGCCCGAATGGACTACGTGGTGCAGGCGGCGCTCGAGCTGGCCTACGCCGCCGCCCAGCACGACGACAACGTCGGCGTCATGGTGTTCGCCGATGGCGTGAAGCACTTCGTCACGCCGCAGCGTGGC
>JBGPIW010000241.1:0-4665 GCA_041485045.1 Gemmatimonadota bacterium
CGTCTGGGCCAGGAGACGATCCTGCGCCTCACCGAGGCGTTCGCGGACGATCCGGTCTGGACGGAAGGCTTGGACGTGGCACTCGACAACCTGCTCGCCGCGTTCGATGGGCTGCGGGACGGCGTGGAGACCATCGCCGATCGGCTGTCGCTGCAGGACGGCGGCGACCGGCCCGCGGCGCTGGTCGGTGAGCTGCGCGGCGTGGTCCGGCGTCTCGATCTGGCCGCGCGCGGCCTCACCGCCAGCTTGCGGCCGGGCCGGGACGCCGCGGCGGATGGTGGGCCGTCGGTGCGCTGGCTGGAGCGCCGGGGCAAGAAGACCGCGAACCTGTCGCTCGCCGCGGTGCCGCTCGACCTGGCGTCGCTGCTCAAGGACGCGCTGTTCGACCGCGTCGAGACCGTGGTGCTGACGAGCGCGACCCTCGCCACCGGGAGCGACTTCACGTTCCTCGAGGAGCGCCTCGGTTTGTCGCTGCCGCCCTCGCGCGTCATGGCGCGCGAAATTCTCCCCTCGCCGTTCGACTTCCCCAGTCAGTGCCTGTTCGGCATCCCGACCGATCTGCCCGAGCCGCGCGACGACGCGGACGGGCACGACGCGGCCGTCGCGCGCGTGCTGATCGAGCTGGCGCACGCCTCGGATGGGGGTGTGTTCTGCCTGTTCACGAGTCATCGGGCGCTGCGCCGTACCGCGGAGGCAGTGCGGGGGCGCATCGGGGAGCGTTGGCCGCTGCTGGTGCAGGGCGAAGACCAGCGGGACCGTCTGCTGCGCCGGTTCCGGGAGTCCGGCAGCGCCGTGCTCCTCGGCACCGACTCGTTCTGGGAAGGAGTGGACGTGCCGGGGCGGGCGCTCCGGGTGCTGATCCTCGCGAAGCTCCCCTTCAAAGTCCCGTCCGAGCCCCTGACGGCGGCGCGGCTGGAGCGGTTGGAGCAGCAGGGGCTCGACGGCTTCAGCCACTACCTCGTGCCGCTCGCCGGACTCAAGCTCAAACAGGGCTTCGGTCGTCTGATTCGGAGCCGCTCGGACGTGGGCGCCGTGGTACTACTCGACCGGCGCGCCGTAACCAAGCGGTATGGGGTAAGAATCCTGGAGGGGCTGCCGCCGGCCACCCGCGTGGTGGCCGATTGGGAGGACATCCGGGACGCGTGCGAGGAGTTTTTCGCGCGACACGCGCCAACGCCGGTCGGGACTCGAGCGTACACGTCAACGACGATCACCACGATCCAGGAGGAAGCGGAATGAGCGCGGGACGACACTGGGCGAACGTCGCAGGTCTCACCATACTGGCGTTGGGTGCATGCGCGCCCCCTCCCGGACAGGGCGGTACGCCCGGACGGATGGAGCCGTCGGGACGGCGGTTCGTTAATCCCGGAACCCTCGCCGCGCTCGACGGCTTCACGCACGCCGTCCGGCTCGGCTTCGTCACTTACGTGTCGGGGGAGGTGCCGCTCGACAGCACGGGGAAGCTGGTGGGACCGGGCGACCTCGCCGCGCAGGCGAAACAGGCGTTTGCCAACCTGGCGCTGGTCCTCCGGATCGCGGGGAACGAGCCGAGTGACATCGCGAAACTCACGGTGTACGTGGTGAACTACCATCCGCAGGATTTGGCCGTGATCCGACAGGCCGCCCCGGACTTCTTCCCGGAGCACAACCCGCCCACCGGCATCGTGATCGGCGTGACGGCGTTGCCCCGCGACGGTATGCTCATCGCGGTGGACGCGATCGCGCAGGCGCCCTCGCTGTTCCGGCCCCTGGCCGAACGGCGGTAGATTGGGAGAAGGGGGACGGGGGACGGGGGAAGGGTCATGACGTCACACAAGGCCACACCATCGTGCCGAAGCTGAGTAAGCGGATCGGGGAGTTGCCGGGCTATCCGATGGCCGAGATTCCGGCCATCAAGCGCCGGCTGTTGCAGCAGGGTGTGGACCTGATCGACATCGGGGCCGGAGATGCGGATTTCCCCGCGCCCGAGGTCGCGGTCGAGGCGCTGACGCGCGCCGTGCGCGAGCCGGCGATGAGCCGTTACGGGTTCCAAATCGGGCTGCCGGCGTTTCGCGAAGCGGCGGCGCGGTATCTGCAGCGGCGCTTCCAGTTGACCATCGATCCATTCACCGAGCTGCATCCGCTGCTGGGATCGAAAGAGGGCATCGCGCATCTGGCGCTGTCCGTGCTCGATCCCGGTGACGTCGCGATCGTCCCCGAGCCGGGCTACGCGGTCTATCACGGGGGCACGATCTTGACGGGCGCCACGCCCCATCTCGTGGCGCTCACGCCGCGCACCGACTTCCTGCTCGAAATGGCGGAGCTGCCGGCGGACGTCGTGCGGCGCGCCAAGCTCGTGTACCTGAACTATCCCAACAATCCGACGGCGGCGGTGGCGCCGCGCGACTACCTCGAGCGCACGGTTGCGTTCTGCCGGCGCCACGACATTCTCATCGCGTACGACAACCCGTATTGCGAGATCACGTTCGACGGGTACGTGGCGCCCAGCATCTTCGAGATTCCGGGGGCGCGCGATATCGCGGTCGAATTCCACTCCCTCTCCAAGAGCTTCTGCATGACGGGGTGGCGACTGGCGTGGGCCGTCGGACGTCCCGATCTGCTCGGCGCGCTCGCCAAGGTCAAGAATTACGTGGATACGGGCGCGTTTCTGGCGGTACAGGCCGCGGGCGCCGCCGTGCTCGATCGTGCCGAGGAAATCGCCGCGGGATACGTCGAGCGGTTCCGCGAGCGCCGTGATGCCATGGTCGCGGCACTCCGCGCCGAGGGGTTCGAGACCGAGACGCCGCGGGCGACGATGTACCTGTGGATCCCGCTCCCCGAAGGACTCCCTTCGGCAGCGTTCCAGCGGCGCGCGATGGAAGAGGTGGGCGTGGTCACGCTGCCGGGAACGGCGTTTGGAGCGGGGGCGGAGGGGTTTTTCCGGATCGCGCTCACCGTGGCGACGCCGCGACTGGTCGAGGCCGCGCAGCGGCTCGGCAAGGTGCTGGCCGCTGTTTGACGCCCGGCCGACCCGCCCGGGCCCCACGGCCTGGATCATCGCCGCGCTGCTGCACCTCGCGGCGTTGGGGGTGGCGGTCTTCCTGCGCATCGAGCTCCGGCGCCCGCCGGTGCAGTACGTCCAGATCGCTCCTGAGCCGGAACAGCCCCCGTACGCCGGTGTGCGCGCCGGGCGCGGGGCGGTGAATCGACTGGGGAGGGGGCGGGCCAAGCGGCAGCCGCCGCCGGTTCCGGTCGTCGAGCAGTTGCCGGACACCGTCGCGAGCGTCCCCCCGGCCGCACCAACACCTCCGGCGCCGCCCCATCCCGGGCTCATCCTGACGCCGGGGATGGGCGACGGGCGGCTGTGGGTGGATCCGCGGCCGGCGCTCCCCGAGTACGTGGCGGATGCGATCTACAACGATCACGCGCCGCGGGACTCGATGATCGTGATGCGACTGCGGGCGATGGTGGACTCGCTCAACGTGATCCTCGATTCGGAGCAACGTGCGCACCGGCCGCCGTCGTGGGTCGCCCGTGGGGCGAACGGCAAGCCGGTGTGGGGGCTCGATCCCAGCGGGCTGTACATCGCGGGCATCAAGATTCCGGCCCCTGCGCTGGCGCTGCTGGGCAGCCTCCTGCCGCCCGGGAATTACGACGAAGCCGTGCGCCAGCGCCATCTGGCCGACATGCGGGCCGATCTGATGCAGGCCGCGACGCGGGCGGAGAACCTGGAGCAGTTCCGTCGCTACGTGCGGGAGCTTCGGTCGCGCAAGCAGGCGGAGCGCGACGCCGAGCGACGCCAGCGGGGCGACACCGCGAGCGCTACGCCGTAACCGGTCCGCCGGCGGTCGCCTCCAGGCGCCGCAGCGCCGCCTCTTTCCCGATCACGAACAACAACTCGTTCACCGGCTCGCTCACGGTTCCGCCCGTGAGCGCGATCCGAATCGGCTGAAAGATCTTGCCGGCCGGGACGCCGCGCTGCTCGGCGAGGGCGCGCAGGCGCGCTTCGAGAGCGGGGGGGGTCCATTCGGTATCGCGCAGACCGGCGATGGCGGCCCGGAGCGCGTCCTGGTAACCCGCCGGGTCCTTGGCGATTTCCTTCGCAGCCTTCTCGTCCGGTGTCACGTGCTTCGCGTCGAGCCGGACCGCCACCTGCCGCGCGATCTCGATGGTCGTGCGACTGCGGGTCTTCACGGCGGTAATGGCCCGTAGCACGGCGTCCTGATCGCCGTCCACCCCCAGCGCCGTGAGCTGGGGCGCCACCACGGGCAGCAGCGCTTCGGCCGTCGCCGCCGAGAGGTATTGCCCGTTCATCCACTCGAGCTTCGTCGTGTCGAACACCGCGGCTTTCTTCTGGACCCCCTCGAACGAGAAGAGTTGGACCATCTCGTCCTGCGCCATGATCTCACGATCCCCGCCCGGACTCCAGCCGAGCAGCGCCAGGAAGTTGCGCATCGCCGCGGGGAGGATGCCCATATGCTGGTAGTCGCCGACCGCCGTGGCGCCGTGGCGCTTCGAGAGTTTCTTGCCGTCCGGTCCGTTGATCATGGGGACGTGGCCGAAGATGGGCGGCTCGTGCCCCAGTGCCCGGTAGAGGGCGATCTGCTTGGGTGTGTTCGAGATGTGGTCATCGCCGCGCAGCACGTGGCTGATGTCCATGTCCACGTCGTCGACGACCACGGCCAG
>JBGPIW010000242.1:0-4630 GCA_041485045.1 Gemmatimonadota bacterium
GAGCCGGGCCACGTCGTCTTCCCCGCGAGCGATGCACCGGCGGCAACGGCACCGACACCCAGGAATTCACGGCGCGAAACATTCTTCCGTTTCATAGGGTCTCCTACCGGGTTCGGGATTCACACGGCGCGGGACACGGGCAAACGCCATCATACCTGCCGCGCTCGGGCCCCGCCAGCGCCGAGCGGGGCGCCGCGACGGCCCTAGCGAGCGCTCCGTTTCACCGCCATTGTTTCCACTTCCCGTGCACCCCACACCTCCCTCCCGCTGGCGCGCCCTCGTAGGCGACGTCCACTTCTGGATTCCCGTGGCCGTGCTGGTGCTCGGGCTCCTCGTACTCTGGTGGATCGCCTGAGCGAGATCGACCCGGCGCGACTGCGCCAGCTGCAGCGCCTGGGGACCCTCTCCGGGTTCGCCGCGGGTGCGTGGCTCGGCGCCGCCGAGGCACCCACGAAGCTCGTCACGCTCGGCGTCTCGCCGGTGGTGATCTCCTTCATGATGGTGTTGGGCGTGTTCCTCGCACGCTGGAGCCTCCCGGCGCTGGTGCGCGGCACCGCCGCTCTCAAGGACGACGTTCGGCAGGCGCCCCACTTGCTGGTCTGGGCGGCGCTCGGGGGCTGCCTGTGGGCCGTCGCCAACACGCTGACGATCTTCGCGATCAAGGACATCGGCCTCGCCATCGCGTTCCCGTTGTGGAACTCGAACAGCCTGCTCGGCATCCTGTGGGGCACACTGCTGTTCAACGAGCTGCGGGACGCGGGACGCGCGCGCTGGGTCGGCGTGCTGGGCGGCGCGCTCGCCATGTTCGCCGGGGCCACGGTGCTGGCCGTGACGTCGTCCGCTCATGCGCCGGGGGGCCATGCGTTGCGCGGCGTCGTAGCCGCCTTCACGGCGGGCGCCCTGTGGGGCACGATGTACATCCCCTACCGCAAAGCGTACCTCACCGGCATGCATCCGCTCTCGTTCGTCGCCTTCTTCACGATCGGCGAGCTCGGCATGATGACGGTGCTGGCCTTCGCTTTTCTCGGGGGACCGGCCGCACTGTGGCACGAGCTCGCCGGCAGCCGGGACATTCTCTTCTGGCTGCTCGTCGCCGGCTTCGTGTGGGTGGTGGGCGACCTGTTCCAGCAGTATGCGGCCAAATACGTCGGCATCAGCCGCGGCATCCCGCTCTCCAACACCAATCAGCTGTGGGGACTCCTGTGGGGGATCCTGGTGTTCGGCGAGCTGGCCGGCGGAGGCCGGGGTGCCGTGATCGCGGGCTCGCTCCTGATGGCCGCGGGGGCGGGCGCGATCGCGCTCGCCTCGGCGCCGGGTCGCGAGTACCGCCGGTGGCAGGAGGCGGGCGCGCGGGAGAGCGCCCGCTACGGGGTGGATCCCGCCTACGTGGCGGCCCGGATGGCCGGTGACGACGCGGGTGGCGCGCGCGCCCGCCACGGCCTGCTCGACTGGTTGCTCGTCCTCGCCGCGACAGCGGTCTTCGTGGGGGCCGCCACGCTCGCCCGCGTGCCCGCCCTCCAGATCGGTTGGGGGTGGGCCGCGGCGCTCACGCTCGCGCTCTTCGGGTTCCTCGTCGCGGGCGGCTTGGCGTTGTGGCGCACGACGCGGCTCGGGTGACGCCGCGGCACGCCGTGGCGCTCATCGCCCTCGGCGCCCTCGTCCTGGCCGCGCGTATTCACCCCGCCGTGCGGGCCGTGGGCGCCGATCCGGCGGTGTTCTGGAACGGCGCCACGGTGTACTTCCTCCTCACCGATCGCTTCCAGAACGGCGATCCCGGCAACGACCGCGCGCTGGGCCGTGGGCACGACGGAGCGCTGCTGCGCAGCTTCGAGGGCGGGGATCTCGCCGGCGTGCTCCGGAAACTGGATGAGGGATACTTCGACAGCCTGGGCGTGAACGCCATCTGGCTGACCCCCTTCGTCGAGCAGATCCACGGGAGCGTGGACGAAGGGACGGGAAAGACCTACGGCTACCACGGCTACTGGACCCGGGACTGGTCCGCGGTGGATCCGGCGCTCGGCACCAAGGACGACCTGCGCGCACTGGTCGACGCGGCTCACCGGCATGGCATCCGCGTCCTCATGGACGCCGTCATCAACCACACCGGGCCCGTGACTCCACAGGATCCCGCGTGGCCCGACGATTGGGTCCGCACGGGGCCGAACTGCACCTATCGGGACTATGCCACCACCGTGGACTGCACCCTCGTGGCCACCCTGCCCGACGTCCGCACCGAGCGGGACGATCCCGTTGACCTTCCCGCGGCGCTGATCGAGAAGTGGCAACGGGAGGGCCGCCTGGATCGGGAGCGGGCGGAGCTCGACGCCTTCTTCGCGCGCACCGGGTACCCGAGAGCGCCGCGCTACTACCTCATCAAGTGGCTCACCGGCTGGGTGCGCGAGTTCGGGTTCGACGGCTATCGGGTGGATACCGCCAAGCACTTCGGAGAGACGGTCAGTGGCGAGCTGAAACGGGAAGCCGGCCGCGCGTTCGCGGACTGGAAGCGGGCCCATCCGGCCCAAGTCCAAGACAGCCTCCCCTTCTATATGATGGGCGAGGTCTACGGCTACGAGCCGAGCCAGGGGCGGGCGTACGACTTCGGGGACCGGACCGTGGACTTCTTCGCCAACGGGTACGACGGCCTCATCAACTTCGGCTTCAAGCGGGACGCCGCCGGGCCGCTGGACGACCTTTTCACGCGGTACGCAACGGCGCTCCGCTCAGGGGCGCTGCGCGGGGTCGCGATCCTCAACTACGTCAGCTCTCACGATGACGGGTCACCGTACGACCTGAACCGCACTGATCCCATGGGCGCCGGCACCCGCCTCCTCCTGGCGCCGGGCGGCGCCCAGATCTACTACGGGGATGAGCTGGCCCGTCCCCTCACGGTCGCGGGCACCCAGGGCGACGCCAATCTCCGCTCGTTCATGAACTGGGCAGACCTGGAGCGCGGGGGGCGCACCGCCGACATCCTGCGACACTGGCGGAAGCTGGGCCGGTTCCGCCGAGCCCACCCGGCCGTCGGGGCAGGGGAGCACCACCGGCTCCAGGCGCAGCCGTACATCTTCAGCCGCATCCTCGACGCGAACGGACTTCACGATCGCGTGCTTGTGGCGATGGACCAGGGGGCAGGCGCCAAGAGCATTCCCGTCTTCGGCGTGTTCCCCGACGGCACCGAGCTGGTGGACGCCTACTCAGGGGTCAGGGGCACGGCGAGACACGGCCGCATCACGCTCACGACCGGCTTCGGTCTCGTGCTGCTGAGCGAGCGGCGGTGACGCGCCTGCCGTAGGCTCCGTCGGGCGAGGGGATCGACGCAGGTCGATCCATTTCGCCACCGGGCCCACCAGCGCCAGCGCCACGAGCGCCGGTGCGGCGTTGAAGGCGATGGGCAGTGCCCAGGCTCGGTCCGAAGCAAACCGGATGAGCGTTTCCACCACCGCGATGATCACCGCCACCAGGACTTGCCCCCGTCGCCCCCGCACCACGGTGCGCGGATCGGTGATCATGAAGAAGATGAACAGCTGATACATGGGCCCGGTGATCGGAGCGATTTCCGGCAGCAGCGGTTGACCGAGCATCCGGCTCCGCAACCCGTTCAGCACGAGGAAGCTGGCGACATAGGTGAGGGTGATGTGGAGCACGCGGACCCGGGCGGTGATCGCGAGCCCGAAGCACCAGATCACCAGGTTGGTCGGCAGATCGTTGCCCCACTGGTGGCTCAGCACCGAGATCCGGCTGGGCGTGGCCAGCAGCAGTGTCGTGATCGCGAGGTTGGTGGGATTCCAGAGGTGGTTCTTGCGGTATTGGAGAACGTACTTGGACGCGATCGCCAGAAAGCCGCCGAGCACGAAGGGCCAGAGTGTGCCGCCCTGCGGCTTGATGAGCAGCGTCAAGCTCAGGCCGCTGATGTAGGCGCTCTGGAGATTGACGATTTGCCCGCGCACGAACCAGGAGAGCAGCGCCTCCGTCGCGAGGCAGGTGCCCAGCGCCACTGCCAGCCGGTCGTACCCGCCGACCATGTGGTAGCGAAACTGGGCGGCCACCAAGATGAGCGTGATCAGAAACGCGATGAGATAGCGCGGGTCCAGGCGCGCGCCTCGCTCGTGCCAGAGTGGCGCCGCGGGCTGCGGCACGCTGGCCGGCGGTACGGGGGTCACCGCCGGGGTTCCGTGACGGTGTGAAACCGATCTGCGGGGAGATTGACCAGCACTTGCCGGGCGCCGGACGGCCACCGGATCACGACCCGATCCACCCATTCGGCGCGACCCAGCCCGAAATGGGGCCGGCGGTCGTTCTGGCTCGCGAACCCCATCCCGCCGTCAACGACGCGGCGCTGCGTGACCCCTCCCGCCTCGAGCACCACCTCGGCGCCGATCGCGCTACGGTTGCTGCGTGTCGCCACTAGGCGGAAGGCGATCCAATGGTTCCCGGTGTCGGGATACGTGCGATACAGCAGGGCGGGTTGATTCTGGTTGGCGACGACCACGTCCAACACCCCGCGGTCCGCCAGGTCGGCGAGGGCCACGGCCCGGCCATCATATCGATCGCGAACCCCCACCGTCTCGGCGACGTCCACCCAACCGCTCAGCCCGCGATTCACGAACACGCGCGATTGCTCATACCCGGA
>JBGPIW010000243.1:0-4630 GCA_041485045.1 Gemmatimonadota bacterium
CGCCCAGCTCGGCGTGCTCGCCTCCATCGCGCACGAGCCGGTGGCCGTGCACCGGCGGCCGGTGGTGGCGTTCCTGGGATCGGGCGACGAGATCGTGGACCTCGACCGGCGGGGGGAGATCCTCGCCGGCAGCAAGATCGCGACCTCGAATTCCTACACGCTATCGGGCATGATCCGCCGCGCGGGGGCGCTGCCCCGCGAGCTGGGGATCGCGCGGGACACGGCGGAGTCGTTGCGCGAGCACATCGCGCGGGCGGACGGCGCCGACTTGCTCGTCACCAGCGCCGGCGTGAGCGTGGGCGAGCACGACCTCGTCCGTGCCGTGCTGGCCGAGCTCGGCTGCGAGCTGCAGCTGTGGCGCGTGCGCATGCGGCCCGGCGCGCCGCTCGGGTTCGGCGTGCTGCCCCGCGCGCTGCCCTGGATCGGCCTCCCCGGCAATCCCGTGAGCACGATGGTCACCTTCGAGCTGTTCGTGCGCCCCTTCATCCGGCGCCTGCTGGGGCACGAGCGGCCGTTCCGGCGGACGGTGCCGGTCATCGTCGAGGAGGAGATCACGCTGGGCCCGAAGCTGCGGCACTTCCTGCGGGCAATCGTCGCGCCGCGTCCCGATGGCGCGCTCGGCGCGCGGCTCACCGGGCCGCAAGGGTCGGGAATTCTCACCTCCATGGCCCGCGCCGACGCGTTCCTCATCGTCCCGGAGGACCGGCCCCACGTCGCCGTCGGCGAAACGCTCACCGCGCTGGTGCTCGACGATCCGCATCACACGACGGAGCCCGGGTACTGATGCTCCGCGAGCTTCAGGCGCTGCTCCTCGTCTTCACGTCGGTGCTGTTCATCGTGGATCCGTTCGCTGCGGTGCCGAGCTTTCTTGCGATGACCGCGCGCGACACGCCGCTGATGCGACGCGCCCACGCCCGTCGCGGGGCGTGGACCGCGGCGATCACGCTCACCCTGTTTGCGCTCGCCGGGAGTCTGATCTTCAAGGTCTTCGGCATCACGATCGGGGCGTTCAAGATCGCGGGCGGGGTGCTCATCGGTCTCAACGCGCTCGACATGGTGCAGGCACGTCGCAGCCAGCAGCGCGAGACCCCGGCGGAGACCGCCGAAGGCATTGAGAAGGAAGACATCGGCATCCTCCCGCTCGGCGTTCCGATGCTCGCGGGACCGGGCGCGATCTCCACCGTCATGGTGCTCGCGCTCGGCTCGAAGACCGTGATCACGACCGCCGCGCTGTACCTGGCGATCGCGCTCACCGCGTACGTGTCCTATCTCACCCTCAGCGCGGCGTCGCTCGTGGAGCGGCGGCTCGGCGCCACGGGGATGCGTATCCTCACCCGGCTGATGGGACTCGTGCTGTGCGCCATCGCCGCGCAATTCATCGTGGACGGCATCCGCCTGAGCTTCCCCCGCTCATGACCCGCCGTGGCGCGGGCCTGCTGGCGCTCCTCACCGGGGCGGCCGGCCGGGCCGACGCCCAACGCCCCACCGTGCAGTGGGGCGCCCAGGCGGTTCCGACGCTCACCGAAACGAACATCGTTCCGGGAGACCGGTCGCTCGGCGAGGCGCGCGTGCTCCTCCCCGTGGCGATGCTCCACGCCGCCGCATTCGGCGGCCGGCTGCGCCTCGTCGCCACAGTGAATTTCGAGAAGTACACCATCACGCATGGTGAGCTCGCCCCCGGCAATTGGGGCGAGAGCTTCGCGGATCGCCGGCACCCGCACACCCTCGTCCACGAGCTGATGCTGGTGGGCGGTGGCCCCCACGTCTTCGTGGCGGCCGGCAAAGGCTTCGTCCCGTTCGGCACCGACGATCCAATGTCGCGGCCGGCGGTGCTCTTCCCCGTCAATCACCACCTGAGCCAGATCCTCGAGCGCGCCGTGGCGCTGGCGGGCGTGCGCGTCCGCTGGGCGACCCTCGAGGGCGCGGTGTTCAACGGGGACGAGCCGCTCTCTCCCGGATCCTGGCCCGCGTGGGATCGCTTCGGCGATTCCTGGGCGGTGCGTCTCACCCTGAGCCCGATGCCGGGCCTCGAGGCGCAGGTGTCGTATGCGTGGGTGCACTCGCCAGAAAACCGCCCGGGCGCCGGCCCCGACGACCGTAAAGCGAGCATCTCGACCCGCTGGGCGCGCGGCCGCTGGTACGGGGAGGTCGAGTGGGCGCGCACTTCCACGGCGAACGGGTTCTTCGTATTCCCCTCAATGCTCGCTGAAGGTGCGGTCACACTCTCCCGGCACCGTCCCTACCTGCGGCTCGAGCGCAGCGACAGACCAGAGGAAGAGCGGGTGTTCGCCAGCCGCTTCCGAACCCGTCGCCCCTTGTTCGAGAACTCGATCCTCGGGATCACCCGGTGGACCGTGCTCACCGCCGGCGATGCGCTCGATCTGCATCGGGGGCCGGTGCGCTACGCGCCGTTCGTGGAGGGGGCGTGGATCGGGATCGCGAGGGTCGGCGGTGGGGTATTCGATCCGACAACCTTCTACGGGCGCGAGCACGGCGCCTCGATCACCGTCGGCATCCGACTTGCGATCGGGATGACGATGCACCGGATGGGCCGCTACGACATGACGCCGACGGAAGGATCGACGCCGATGCACATGCCCATGGACCACGGGGAACGCAGCGAATGACATTAATGCGGAAGTGTGTGCCTGTCGTGATCGGAAGTCTGGCGGCAGCCGCGTGCGCAGGCGACGGCGGCAAGGGAACCTCCCCACCGCCACCACCGCCCAGCGGGATCGTGCTCGTCGACTCCCTGCCGATCCCGCAGTTTTACGGCATCCACGACCAGTTCGTCCGCGATGGACTGGCGTTCCTGTGCGCCTGGAACACCGGCGTGTTGATCTACGACGTCGGCAATGGCATAAAGGGCGGATCGCCCGCGCACCCGATGCTGGTCGGCTCGGTCGTCGACTCGGGAGGAGAGGCGCACAACGCATGGTGGTTCCACAACCCGGCGACAAGCGAAAACCGTTACCTGTTCGTCGGACAGGAGGGACCCGGTGGCATCGGAGCGTCTTCGTCGGGCGACATCCACGTCATGGACGTCTCCGATCTGACTAACCCTCAGGAAGTCGCCCACTTCCATATGGCGGGTGCGGGAACGCACAACTTCTGGATGGACGAGGCCCACCAGGTCCTGTATGCGGCGTACTACAACGGCGGCGTCGTGGCGATCGATGTGTCGGGCACCCTCTCCGGCGACATCTCGTCCCGCATGCTCGATACGGTCAGTTTCGGCGCCGGCAACACCTACACCTGGGGCGTGCAGCTGTACAGCGGCTCGGTGTATGCCATCGACATGGTATCAGGACTCTGGCACCTCAATTCGAGCCTGGGAATGCTGGGCTCGTCCGGCGGCGGCAACAATGAGGCAGCACGCTTCAGCTCTGACCTCTGGGTCGCGAACGGCTACGCGTACACCGGCACCTGGGATCACTTCCAGCGGACGGGACTGGCCGGTAGCCTGCTCAAGATCTGGCGGTTGAACGCCAGCGGTGCACCCGTGGCCCAGGATTCGATCCTCGTGTCGGGCGTCGGGGCGGTGAGCGATGTGGAGGTGTCAGCGGACGGGAAACTGCTCATGTTCAGCACCGAGAGCGGTCCGAGCTCGGGGTTCTGGTTCTACTCTCTCGCTGATCCGGCGCACCCGACGCTGCTCGACAAGTACCTCATCTCGAGCGGCGTCCACACGGCGACCTTCGCGACTATCGGCGGCCGACTGTACGCCTTCGGCGCCGAGAATCCGAACGGCGCGGCCCTGATCATTCTGGATGTGACGGGGCTGGATCAATGACCCACGCGTGACCGGGACACCGCTCGACGCCACGTTCGTCGCCGAGCTGTACCGCCGTTTTCTTCCCGACCTGCGCCGGGTGCGGGACGAGCAGCGCCGTCGCTACGACGAGCGCGGCGACGTCAAACTCGAGCGATTCCGAGTCTATCGGGCGCTGAGCGCCGCACTCAGAACCCTCGGCCTCCCGGCGCATTTCAAGCGGCGCTTCAAGCCGCAATTCGACGACATCGAAGCCGAAGTCACATATCTCCTGGTGCGGGCGTTCCGCCCGGCCAGCGTGGTGGAGATCGCCCCGGATCGGGGCTGGTCCACGACCTGGCTGCTCACCGCACTGCGCGACAACGGCGCCGGGCACCTGCATTCTTTTGACGTGTTCGATTACTGCACCCGCGCCGTGCCGCGTGACCTGGCGGACGGCCGCTGGACATTCACGCTGGGCGACGTGACACGGCCGCCCAACCGGCTACCGCCCTCGATCGACTACCTCTTCCTCGACGCCGCGCACTCGGCGGGGTTCGCCCGGTGGTATCTGGGCGAGCTCCTGCCGCGCCTCCAGCCGGGGACGCCCGTGTGCATCCACGACATCTTCCCGCCTGCAGAGCGGCTCGATCGCTTCGGGGAGGCCGGCGTGGTGCAAGATTGGTTGGCGCAGCGCCGCACCCCCTACTTCACCGCCTCACCAGCCGCAGCGGGGGATGCGCACGATCGGATGGTGGCATTGAAACGGGAGCTCGGCATCGCCGCGCCGATTCATCGGTCGCAGACGAATCCGATGGTGTTTTTCCTGATGTGAGCGGCGGGACGCTCACATCCGTTTGTACTTCGGCCCGCTCCCGC
>JBGPIW010000244.1:0-4607 GCA_041485045.1 Gemmatimonadota bacterium
AAGGTGAGTCCCAACCCGCTCGACGGCCTCGCGCCGTGCAGGGCGGCGTCGACCTGGCCGAACTTCTCGAAGATCTTCTCGTGGTATTCGGACGGGATGCCGGGGCCCGTATCGTGCACCGCCACTTTGACCTCGGTCCCGTCCCCGTGCACCACGACCCGGATCTTCCCGGACAGCGGGGTGAACTTGATCGCATTGCCGACCAGGTTGGTCACCACCCGGCGCACCATGCCTGAGTCGCAGACAACCTGCAACTGCTCGGGTGCCGACTCGTGCCGGATGGACACCCGCGACTCGGCGCCGGCCACGCCGGCAACTCCTTCGCTGACGACGACCCCGAGGTCGGCGGGGGCGAGGGCCAGCGGCATTTGACCGGCTTCCAGACGGCTCACGTCGAGGAGGTCGCTCACCATGTCGGTCATATCGACGGCGACTTTGCGCGCTTCATCGATCGACTCGGTGATCGCTGGGTCGAGCTTCCCCGCCCCGTCGAGCTTGATCAGGTCGAGATAGGCGCGGATCCCCGCCAGCGGGGAGCGGAGGTCGTGCACGATCATGTGGACGAGGTTGTCGCGCAGCAGCTCCAATCGCTCGAGGCGGCGGTATTGCTCTTCGACCTCCACATGGAGCTGGCGCATCCGGATCGCGTTGCGCACGCGCAGGCTCAGATCGCTCTTGTCGATCGGCTTAGTGATGTAGTCGTTGGCCCCCGCGCCGATCCCCAGGAGCCGCTGATCACGCTGGCTCAACGCCGTCACCAGCAGCACGGGGATCGCGGCGGTCCCGGGATCGGCCTTGAGCCGGCGGCAGACTTCGAAACCGTCCATGCCCGGCATGCCGACGTCCAGCAGGACGACGTCGGGGATCGATTCGGCAATGGCCCGCAGCGCCGCGACGCCATCCGCCGCCTCGACCACCTCGTGCCCCTGCGCCTCCAGCAGATCCTTGAGCAGGAGCCGGTTGTTCTCCTGGTCGTCGACCACCAGGACTCGTCCAGTCACCGCCTCGCGCCGTCGCACGGCCGGCTCGCTCATGGTGCGCCCTCCCCCGACGACAGCAAGCGGGCCACGAGACCCGGGAACGTCCGCGTATCGATGGGCTTCGTGACGTACGCGTCGAAGCCGGCGGCCAGCGCCGTGGCTTCGTCTCCCGCCATGGCTTGCGCCGTCATAGCGACCGTCACGATCGCTTGCGTCTCGGGGTCGCGTTTCAAGGCGCGCACGGCCGCCAGACCGTCCATGCCCGGGAGGCGCACGTCCAGCAAGATGAGGTCCGGCCGCTCCGAGCGCGCGAGTCGCAGTCCCTCTTCCGCGGTGCGGGCTCCCACGACGGCATGGCCATGGGCACTGAGCAGCTCGGTCGCGAGCTCCAGGTTGAGGGCGTTGTCTTCCACGATCAGGATCTTCCTCATCCGGTCGCACCCCCCGTCGAGAGCGGGACCCCCCCATTGACGCGCAGGGCCTGCTCCATCGCATCGGTGCGGGCCGTCACCGGAAGCTCGACCGTCACCGTCGTCCCCGACCCGACCTCGCTCGCGACACGAATACGACCGCCGTGCAGCTCGATGAGCCGGCGCGCCAGCGGCAGGCCCACGCCCGGCCGCTCCGCCCCTCCCACCGCATCCCCGGCCTCGGGGACCACCGCGTCGAACAGGCGATTCAGCCGCTCCGGGGGAATCCCGCTGCCCGAGTCGGCGACGACAAATTCGATCCAATCGCCCGCGGCCGGCGCGCGGTCGGCGGGAACCCGGCGGGCGCGCAGCTCTACCGCGCCCAGCTCCGGGGTGAAATTGATCGCATTGCTGAGAAGCCGGAAGAGCACTTGCTTCACCTTGGGTCGGTCCGCAGTGACGGGGAGCAGGTCGTTCGCGGCCCCGATGGTCAGGGTGAGGCGCTTCCGCTCGGCGATCCGCTGCACCAGGACCTGGAGATCCCGCAGCACCGCGTCGACCTCGAACAGGCTGAGCTGCAGCGAAAGGTGCCCCGCCTCGACTTTGGTGAGCTCGAGCACGTTGTCGATCAAGCCAAGCAGCTGCCGACCGCTCGTCAGGATGTTGACTGCGTACTTGCGTTGGCGCTCGGTCAGGGCCCCGCCGGTCCCGTCCTCGAGGAGCTGAGAGAAGCCGATGATGGAATTCAGCGGTGTGCGCAGCTCGTGGCTCATGGACGCCAGGAACTCCGATTTCGCGTGGTCGGCCGCTGCGGCGGCCTCCTCGGCCGAACGCTCCGCTGTCGTGTCGGTGAGGGTGACGATGGCGCCGCCCCCATCGGTCGCCAGGGCCGTGGCCGCTACGAGCACGCGGCGCGCCATGCCCCCGTTTCCCGTCCGGATCTCGCCCTCGCTGCGGAATTCGCCGCGTCGGCCTTCGAGCACGGCGCGGATTCCCGCCTCGACCTCCTCGGTCGCTCCCGATACATCGAAATAATTCGCACCGCGACCACAGGCGGGGGCGCCGGCCGCCGTCCCCAGTGCCCAGCCTTCGTTGGCGTGCAGCACCACGCCGGTGCGATCGAGGACGACCATTTCCCGGCGGGGCATCACGCCGGCTTCCCGCTCGGGGGACAGACGCGCGCGAGCTCGCTCAGCAGCTCGGCCGGGCCCTCCTTCTTGACGACCGCCTGCACGCCGTCGTACAGCTGGGCCCGGTCCTCCGCGGAGAGGTCTTTCCCGGTGAAGACCAGGATGGGAACGTTTCGCCCCCAGGGATGGTCGCGCAGGCGGTGCACCACATCGAACCCGGATTGGCCCGGCATGATGAGATCGAGCACGATGACATCGGGTCGCTGCGCCAGCGCCATGTCGATTCCTTGTTGGCCATCGTGCGCCGCGATGGTGCGGAAGCCCTGCGCGGTGAGCAGGTCGGTGAGCAGCTCCACGGTCGAGGGCTCATCATCCACGATCAGCACCCGCGGGCTCACCCCCGGCGTCATCGTGCTGATGGTCCGCCGCACGGCCGTCACGAAACTATCCCGCTGCACCGGCTTCACCAGCCATTCTACCGCGCCCAGGCTGAATCCCAGCTCGCGATGGTCGGTGATCGAGACGACCACGACCGGAATCGCCGCCGTGTCCGGCGACGTTTTCAGTAGGCCGAGGATGGCCAGACCGTCCTCCCCGGGCAGCAGGATGTCCAGCGTAATCGCGTCGGGCTTGAGGCTCTTGGCGAGAGCGATCGCCTGGGCTCCGCTCGACGCCTGGGCAACGCGATAGCCGGCCTCGCGGAGGTAGTGACCGAGCAGGTCCCCCGCCCGCGGATCGTCTTCCACTACGAGAACGAGGGGCCCGACCTCGATGTTCAAGGTTGCTTCCCGCGGCTCGGCTGGCGTGGGTCGACGACGGTCCCGGTTTGGCAACGTGAACCGGAAGGTGCTGCCGCGACCGACCTCACTCTCGACCCAGATACGACCTCCGTGCAGCTCGACGAGCTTCTTCGTGAGGGCCAGGCCCAGCCCGGTTCCCTGCTGCTGGCGGACGTAGGCGGAGTCCAACTGCTCGAATTCTCGGAAGATCCGCTCCTGGTCCACCAGCGCAATCCCGATGCCGGTATCGCCGACGGCGATCTCCACCGCCGCATCGCCGGCGGCAGGCCGGGCCGTGATCAGGATCTGGCCCTTATCCGGCGTGAACTTGATGGCGTTGCTCAGCAGGTTGAACATGATCTGGCGAAACCGCCCCGCATCGGCCACCAACACAGGCACACCAGGTTCCACCACGGTGTCGATGGTGTGGCTCTTCAAGCGCGCGAGCGATTCGATGAGCGCGCGCACCTCTCCCAGGGCGGTCGCGACGTCGAGCTCCACCAGTGCGAGCTGCATGTGGCCCGCTTCCACTTTGGAGAGGTCCAGAATGTCGTTGATCACCTGCAAGAGCTGCCGCCCGCTCGTCAGCACATTGTCTACCGAGCGACGCTGCTTGTCGTTCAAGGATCCGAACGCCTCATCCTCGAGCATCTCCGAGAACCCGATGATCGAATTCAGCGGCGTGCGCAGCTCGTGACTCATCTTCGCGAGGAAGTCCGATTTGGCGCGATTGGCCCCTTCGGCGGCGACCCGCGCCCGGCGCAGCTCATCCTCCACATGCACCCGCTCCGTGATGTCGAGCCAGGCGCCGAACACTTGCACGGCGGCGCCCTGGCCATCCCGGATCACCCGCGCCTCATCGCGAATCCAGTGGTACGTGCCGTCCCGGAACCGGAAGCGATACTCCCGGGTGAACCGCTCCTGTCGCAGCAGCGCCGGCAGCTCCGCCAGCAGACGCTCCCGCTCGTCCGGGTGCAGCTGGCTCATTCCCCACGCCGGGTCGGCGGCGAGGGCGGTGTCGTAGCCCGTCATGCGGGCGAAGTTGTCGCTCACCCAGGTCGGAGTGGTCATGTCGCCCTTGACGTCGAGCGCGTACAGGACGGTCGTGCTGAACGCGTACACCTGCTGGAGGCGTTCCTGCGTGGCGCGCAACGACTCCGCCGCCCATCGCTGCTCGGTGATGTCCTCGGAGACGCCCAGGAGGAACTGGGGTTGGCCTGATGGGTCCAGAATCGGGACCTTCTTGGTGTGCAGGATGCGGGTGCCCTTGTGCCGGGTCTGGATCCGCTCCTCGGGGATGTCGAGCAC
>JBGPIW010000245.1:0-4599 GCA_041485045.1 Gemmatimonadota bacterium
CCGATCGTCCACCAGGCCCCGCCGGTCGCCTGCGGGCCGCCGAAGGCCACGGCGGAGAGTGAGTCCGCCTGAACGATGAGGCTCTCCCGTGGGGCGAGTCCATGGTTCAGGCGGCCCGCGGCCAGCGCGTATGCGACGGTGAGCGTGTCGCTGCCCGAGTGCTGCCAGCCGGAGGCCATGGACGCGTGGCTCAGCGCCAGGACGAAAGTGGGGTCCTGCGCGATGGCCTGTTGATGGTAGAACAGCGCGGAATCGTACTGGGAGCGTCGCAGGAACTGCTCCCCCTGCAGGAACGCCTTGAGCGCGGGCAGCGACTTCGAGCCGATCGGCGTGCCGCGCACGGCGCCGATGGCCCGCGTCCGGCCCAGGGTGCGCAGCACGGCCACCGTGAGGGAATCCGCCAGGCGGTCGACGCGGTCCGGGCTATCGCGCAACTCAATCTCATCGTGCGCGCCGCTGGCGACGTCGAGCACGGTGGCCTGGAGGCGGACGGAGTCATGCCCGGCGCCCAGCAGCTGACCGAATACCACGGTGCGGGCCCCGGTCGAGTGGCCGAGCGCCTGGGCCGACGCGGCGTCGGCACGGCCGCCCCAGCGCTTCACCACGATCGTCGGCGACACGGTGCGCAGCGGTCCCGCGCCGTCGAGGCTGCGGGACAGTACGTCTACGAGTCCTTCGCGCCACAGCGTGAGTGTCGGATCGAGGACGTCGAACGGGGCGACCGCCACGCGGTTCGCGTCCAGCGCCGTCGGTCCGCCGGAGCGCAACACCAGCCACGCCACTCCGGCCAGCACCAGGGCGGTGCCTCCTACCATCGCCGCGCGCGTCCAGGGGAACGCGCGCCGCCGGCCGAAGCGCACGGAAGTCGTGCCGCCGGTGGGCGTCGCCATTCCCTCGAGGACCGGCACCAGCTCGGCGGCCGACTGCGGCCGGTCGGCAGGGTTCTTCTCCAGACACCACATGACGAGCTCGGCGACCGCGCGCGGCAGCTGCGGGCGGTGCTTTGATACCGGCTCGATCGGTTCGGTCACGTGCGCCGCCAGCACCTGGTGCGGACTCAGGCCGGAGAACGGCGGCCGTCCGGCGAGCATCTCGTACGCCATGGCGCCGAAGGAATAAATGTCGGCGCGGTGATCCACGTTCGGGTCACCGGCCGCCTGCTCGGGTGCCATGTAGGTGGGTGTCCCGATCGCGACACCCACGGAGGTGAGCCCCGATGCTCCGCCCGACTGACTCAACGCTTTCGCGATCCCGAAGTCGGCGACGAGCGCGTGGCCTCCGGAAAGCAGCACGTTGTCCGGTTTGATGTCGCGGTGCACGACGCCCCGGCCGTGGGCGTATCCCAGGGCGTCGGCCACGTCGCGCAGGATGCGCAACGCGTCGCGGACCGGCAGCTCGCGCTCCCGTGCGAGCCGAGCACGCAGTGATTCACCCTCGATGAAGGGCATCGTGTAGTACAGGAGATCCCCGGCCGCTCCGGCCGTGAGCAGCGGCACGATGTGGGGATGCTGTAACGAGGCCGCCAGCTGTGTTTCGCGGCGGAACCGGTCGACGTTCACGCCCGCGCCCAGCTCGGGTGGCAGCACCTTGACGACGACGCGACGACCGAGGCCCAGCTCGAGGGCGATGTAGACGCGACTCATCCCCCCGCCGCCGAGCTCCTTCTCGAAGCGGTAGTCGTCGCCTAAGGCGGACTGGAGTTGGGGCAGGAGGTCGGGGTTCAAGACGGTGCGAAAGATAGTAGATGTGCTAGCCGAGGGCGCCCAACGCCGGTATCGTTTCCTCTCGCACCCTCCAGGCGCCCTCGATGACGGCAGCGCCCGATTTACCCCTGCTCGAGCTGCTCTGCTTCGGGCCGCCCACTGCGCGGCTCGCCGGCCGGGAGCCGCCGCCCGACGTATTGTGGCGCAAGCACCTGGGGTTGCTCATCTACCTCGCGCTGTCGTCCGATCGCACCAAGTCCCGAGATCACCTGCTGGGCGTGTTCTGGCCGGAAAAGCCGGAGGCGCAGGCGCGGCACTCGTTGAACGAGGCGGTGCGGCGGCTGCGCTCGAGCCTGGGCGCCGATCGTTTACGGACGCGCGGCGATGCCATCATGCTGAACGATGCCGCGCTGCAAGTGGACGTGCTGCACTTCGCGGCCCTGACCGGGCAACGCCCGGAGGAGGCGGCGGCGCTGGTGCGCGGCGACTTCCTCGAAGGCTTCATCGTGGAAGACGCCCCGGCCTTCGAGGAATGGACGGCGCAGGAGCGGAGGCGCTGGCGCGCGCGTGGCGCCGCGGCGTTCCTGGCCGTCGCCGACGTTGCGCTGTCGGCCGGTCGGCTGGCCGACGCTCTGGAGGCGGGGTTGCAAGCGCTCGCGCTCGAGCCGCACAGCGAGCCCGCGGCACGTCTCCGCCTGCGGGCGCTGGCCCTGCGGGGAGACGCCGCCGGAGCGCTGGCCTGGTATCACGATTTCGGGGAGCGGCTCTCGACGGATCTGGGAGAGCGGCCCGGCCGGGACCTGGAGGCGCTGGCGGAGCGCATCAGGACCCAGTCGTGGCGTCGGGTCGTCGCGCCGCCCGCCGCCGCCCTCGTTCCGCTGGTCGGCGACGCCGATCTCCACCGACGGGCGTTCGGCGTGATCGGAGCAGCGTTGACCGGCACGCCGCGCACGCTGGCGATCGTCGGGGACCAGGGGCTCGGGAAGACTCGTCTCATCCAGGAGTGCATCGGCCGGGCCGCCCTCGAGGGGGCGGTGACGGTGGCCGCGACACCGCTCGAGCAGGACCACGACGCGCCATGGAGCACATTGCGCGCCTTGGCGCGTGCCGGTCTGGCCACTGCGCCCGGCACCGCCGCGACCGATCCCGAGGCACTGGCCGTTCTGGCGTCGGTCGTACCCGAGCTCAGCGGGCGGACGGCGCGGGCGCCCGTCGATCGCGGAGAGGTGGCCGCTGCACTGGCCCGGCTGCTCGTGGCCGCGGCCGAAGAACGGCCGCTCGTCCTGGCTCTCGACGATGCGCATTTCGCCGACGGCGTGACGCTCGAGGGCCTTGGCGCCGCCATGGCGGCGGTTCCGCTCGGACCGCTGGCGCTGGTGTTTGCCTGCCTGCCGGAGGCCGGCCGCGGTCCGCCGGCGCTGACCCGTCTGCGCAGCGAGGTCGGCCGGCGCCTGCCCGGCGACAGCGTGCGCCTTGCCCCGCTCACCTCGCAGGACGTGCGGCGGATGGTGGAGGCGCTCGCGCCCTGGTGCACCGAGGATGAAACGCGTGAGCGGCTGACCCGGCGGGTGATGTTCGAGACGGGGGGCAGCGCGTTCCTCGCGGTCACATTGTTGCAGGCGCTGGCCCGCGCCTCCACCATGCGGGGGGACGTCCTCGCGTGGCCGCGCCCCGGGGCGACGATCGACAGCCCGCTGCCGATCAGCGTCCCCGACCTGGTGCGGATGGCGGTGGTCGCCCGGGTGTCGGCGCTCGATCCCGAGGATCTGCAGCTCGTGCGCGCGGCGAGCATCGCCGGGCCGGGCCTGGACCCCGAGGTCCTGGAACGCACCAGCGGGCTTTCCGCGGAGGCGGTGGAGCAAGGGCTCGTGCGCCTCGAGCGCGCCGGACTGGTGGCGAGCGACGGGCGCCGCTATGCGTTCGCCGCCCCCCTGATCGCCGAAGTGGTCTCGGGGGAGTGCCTCACCGCCGGACAACGCCGCTCGCTGCGCGCGCGGACGGCGGACGCGCTCGCCGACCGCCACGACATGGACGCCCGAGTGCTGCGGGTGGAGCTGCTATCCCGCAGCGGTCCGGAGGAGGCGGTGTTCGGCGACGCCGTCGTCGCCGCCGAGGAAGCGATCGGGGCCGGCGCGGTCCGGAGCGCGCGACGGGCGCTTGCCGCCGCCGAACAGGCTGCGGGCGACACGGCGGGAGCGCGCGAGCGCATCGCCGCGCTGCGCCGCCGGCTCGATGGCGCCGTCTAGTCCGCCGCTCGGAAGGATTCGTTGCCTCGCCGGAACCGGCGTGCTACTTTCTGGTGCCTTTTGAGACCGACCATACGGGGGACGCTCAGCGCCGTGCCGCCAAACCGACGACACTCCATTTCGTTCGCCGCCCTCCTTGGCCTCGGCCTCAGCGCCGCCTGCGGGGGGCCCTTTCCCCAGTCCACCCTCGCTCCCACCTCGGATTTCGGAGTCTCCATCGATCGGCTGTTCACCGGGATCTTCTGGTGGGCGGTCGTCGTGTTCGTGGTGGTCGAGGGACTGCTGCTGTTCTCGATCCTGCGGTTCCGCCGGCGGGAGGGCGCGCCCGCTCCGGCCCAGCATCACGGGCATACCGCGCTGGAGATCGCCTGGACGCTGGCGCCGGCCCTGATCCTCGTCTTCATCGCGGTCCCCACGGTCCGCACGATTTTCTCCACCGCCGGCAATGCTCCGCCCGGCGCCCTGCGGGTGGAGGTCATCGGACACCAGTGGTGGTGGGAGTACCACTACCCCGATCTCGGGGTCGTGACCGCCAATGAGCTCCACGTGCCTGTGGGCCGACCGGTCGTCGTCGACATCACGGCGACGGATGTGATCCACGCCTGGTGGACCCCGAAGTTGGGGGGCAAGCGTGACGCCATCCCCGGTCA
>JBGPIW010000246.1:0-4590 GCA_041485045.1 Gemmatimonadota bacterium
ATCGGCCAATCGTCGCCCAATCCGTCCAGCGACTTGCGCCGGAAGTCGAAGGGGCCGAAGCGGAGGGAAATGCGGCCCCAGTGATTGGTGCGACCGCCCAGCATGCGGGCGCGAAACCAGTCAAACCGGCTTCCGGGCGCGGTCGTATAGGGCTCGCCTTCGATATTCCAGCCGCCCAGTCCCGCATCGAATTCTCCCCCGAACTGGTGCTCCTTCGTGTCCCGGCCCCGTCGGGGCGATTGATAGGCCCATTGCAACATGGCAGAGTCTTCAGTGGCGAACCACAGCGGGCCCGCTTCGATGAGTGCCACGTTGGCGCCGGCTTTGGTGAGGGTGTAGGCGGCCATGCCGCCGCCCGCGCCGGAGCCGACGATACACACGTCGTAGGGAGCCTGCCGGGACAGAAAGGGCATCGATCCTCCGGATTACTCGTCCAGCGCCAGGCGGATCTTTTCGGCCAGCTCCGCCAGGGCGAACGGCTTCTGTAGATAACTGCGCCCGTTGAGCGAGAATCCCAGGGCAGGGTCCTGTGCCTCGGGGTAGCCCGACATGAATACCACCCGCGTCTCGGGACGGCGATGGGCCAGCCGGTCGGCGAGCTGAGGGCCGGAGAGCCCGGGCATCACCACGTCGGTGAGGAGAAGATCGATGCGGCCCGGGTGCTTGTCCACCAGCGCCAGCGCCTCTTCGGCGTTGCGTACCACGAGCACTTCGTAGCCCAGGCGCGGCAGGCCCTTCGAGACGACGGTGCGCACCTGATCGTCGTCCTCGACCACGAGGATCACCTCGCCGCCGCTGCGCGGCGGACCCTGGGCGTCGACGGCGTCCTCCCGCGACGGCATGGGAGGGGCGGCGGGCAGCGTGATCGTGAAGGTGGTCCCCCGGTTGAGCTCGCTCTGGACGTCGATCTGGCCGCCGCTCTGCTTGATGATCCCGTAGACCGTGGAGAGACCGAGCCCGCTGCCTTCGCCCTGCGGCTTGGTGGTGAAGAAGGGATCGAAGATGAGCGGCAGGACCTTGGCGTCGATCCCGGTGCCGGTATCCGTCACCACGAGATGCGCGTGCGGCCCGACGCCGTTGCCGTCGTCGGCCGGCACCCCACCGGCGGCGGTCGTCCGGATGCCGAGGGTGCCCCCGTTGGGCATCGCGTCGCGCGCGTTCACGGCCAGATTCATGACCACCTGGAGCATGTGCCCGGGGTCCACCAGCACGTCGGGCAGTTTGGGGTCGAGTGCCAGTCGCAGCTCGATGTTTTCCGGCATGAGCCGCCGCAGCATCCCGCTCGCTTCACCCAGCAGCAGGTTGAGGGAGACCGGGACGGGCTGAAGCATCTGGCGCCGGCTGTAGGCGAGGATCTGCTGTGTGAGCTCCGCCGCTCGGAACACGGCGCGGCGGATTTGGGCGACGTCGTCGCGCGACGTCGGGGAGATCGACGGGTCCTGCAGCACGAGCTCGGTGTAGCCGGAGATCGCCATCATCAGGTTGTTGAAGTCGTGCGCGATGCCGCCCGCGAGGCGGCCCAGCGCCTCCATTTTCTGCGCGTGCAACAGCTGTTCCTGGCTCTGCCGCAGCGCTTCTTCCATCGCCCGCCGCTCGGTGAGGTCGCGCAGGTTGAGCACGATGCCGTTGACCGCCGTGTCGACGAGGAGGTTCGTGGCCACTACTTCGAGAAAGCGGGGCGCGCCGCTTTCGGTGAGCTGCAGCTCTTGCACGCGCGGCCGGCCGGGCTCGCGCTGGGTCGCCTCGAGCAATACCAGCATGGCGGGGCGGAGCCCCGGCGGCAGGGCCGAGAGCACGGAGTCTCCCAGCCCTCCCGGCGGCAGGCCGAGCACGCGGTCGGCGTTGGGGGACGCATAGCCCACGGCACCCGTGGGATCGACCACGAGGATGGCGTCCTCGCCGTTGAGGATCAAGGCACGCCAGCGGGCTTCGCTGGCCGCGAGCGTCCGCCGTTCGGTCGTCAGGGCCTGGGTTTCGGTGCGCTGGCGTGCGGCGCGACCGAGCAGGCCCCAGATGAGACTCATCGCGATCAGCACGCCCACCAGGGAGGCGATGTTCGCCAACCGGATGGCGTGCTGCCCGGCAGTCGCGTAGTAGTCGCGCGCCGCGGCGAGCGAGATGCGCAGGTTCTCGAACGCGGGATCCACGGTCTTCTCGGCGAGGTCCTGCACCGGCTGGTCGCGCGCCAGCATGTGGAACATCGAATCGACGGCCACCAGGTAGTGGCCGACGTCCAATTCGACTTGTTGGAGGGTCAGCGCCCCTGGGCCCGAGGCCGGCGGCGCCGGCGGGGCGCTCCTCTGCTGGATCCCGGTGCGCACGCGCAGCTCAGCCAGAATCAACCGCAGGTGCTCCTGGCTCTGCGCCACGTCGTTGTGGTGCTCCGAGCTGATCACGCCCGTGCGCGCCTCCCATTCCCGCGCGTTCAGGAGGTTGATCGCTCCTTCCATCTCGGCCAGGCGCACCTGAATGCGCTGATTCCGGGCGATCACGCCCTGCAGCGAGTAAATGAGCCCGGCTGCGGTAAGGCCGATCAGGACGACGTAAATCGCGCTGCGCAGGGGAGCCCGGAGCAGCATGGACGACCCGGTCGCGGTGAGCGTCGGGGGCGTCCAGCGACGCATATGCCGCGGGTCGTCGGGTATCGGGGTGAGTCGGCGGTCGGCCATGCGGGTCCTTCAATGATCGCACGCCCGTTCGGGTTCTGCCACCGGCGTGCGCGCCTGGTTCATGTTGCGGCGCTGCCGCACTCGGCGTCAGAGCTCCGCAGGATGTCGGCGCCGCCTCACGATTCGATGATGCCGAGCGGCGGTGTAGACTGCCACCGCCCGCGCGTGAAGTCGGGCACGTCCTGTGGACGGCCGCGTGCGGCGACGGAGCGCTCCGTCAGGTCCACCAGGCAGCTCCAGGCGGCGGCGTCGTACACGTTCTGATCGGCGGGCCGTCCCTGGCGGAGGCACTCGATGAGACGCCAGTCTTCCAGAAAGTCCATGCCGCCGTGGCCGCTCGTGGCGTTGCGCACGCGCTCGGATTTCCACAGAGGGTGCTCGAACTCTTCGTAGTAGCGGTCCAGCGGCTCCCACTGGTCTTCGGGGCTCTTGCCCTCGACGTAGATCCGGTCGGGCCAGCCCTGAATGATCCCTTTGGTGCCCTGCACGAGATTGACGCGGCTATAGGGCCGGGCGTTGTTGGTGTTGTGTCCGACGGTGATCGTCTGGCCCTTCAACGTGCGAATCAGCGTGATGTTGACGTCGCCGAGCTTGTACGCTTCGTGGCGGCGCGGATCGGTATCGGCGAAGTGGTCGGCGGCGTACAGCTCGAGCCCACGGTGGTTCGAGCTCATCGAGACCAGGAAATCGAACCGGTTGCCGCGGTTGACGTTCATGCACTGGGCGATCGGGCCGAGCCCGTGCGTGGGATAGAGATTGCCGTCATGCGTCTGCGACCAGGCCCGTCGCCACAGCCCTTCGCCCTCCCGGGCGAATTTGATCTCTCGCAGGTCGTGCAAGTAGCCGCATTCGCCGTGCAGGATCTCGCCCAGCATGCCCAGCCGCACCAGGTGCAACGCCAGCATCTCGCGCCGGTCGTAACAGCAGTTCTCCATCATCAAACAATGCTTCTGGAGTTTTTCCGCCGCCTCGACGAGCTGCCAGCAGTCGTCCACCGTCATGGCGGCGGGGACCTCGGTGGCGGCGTGCTTCCCGTTCCGCAGCGCGGCGAGCAGCACCGGCACGTGCCATTCCCACGGCGTCGCCGTGAACACGAGGTCGAGCTCCTGCTCGGCGCACATCCGCTCGAAATCGCGCGGCCCGCGCGAGTAGCCCGCGGGCTTGGGCTGGCCGGCGGCTACCACCGCGTCCTGGGCGCGCGCCACCTTCCATTCGACGATGTCGCAGATCGCCCGGATCTCGGCGCCTTCGATTCTCAGCAGGTTGTCCACGTGCACGCTGCCCTGGCCGCCGACGCCGACGAAGCCGATCCGCACCCGTTCCATCGGCGGGGCCGCGAACAGAGTCGTCGCCTGGGCGGGCTCAGGCGTTGGCCTGAAGCTAGGAGCGAGCGCCACCGTGGCGGTGGACGCGATGAATTCGCGGCGTGTGGGCATCACTCACTCCTTGGCGCGGAACACGCCGACGGCGCCTTTGGTGGCGTCGGCGAAGGCGTGTGTGACGAAGAGGGACAGCGCTAAGGTACTTGAGACGCTTCCGCTCGGCTGCCCCGGCATGGACATTCCTTGGCATGTCTGCAGCGTGTTGCCGCATCGTCCTGCTGCTGTGCCTCGTGTCGTGCGCCCCGGGTCGGTATGCGGCCGCCCCGACGCCGGGCGCGCTGCATCGCGCCGAGTCGCTCTATGAAGCGACGCGAACCCTGAAGGATCGGTTCGACATCGCGACGCTGCGCGCCCTCCCCGAATCCGCCGCGGCACTCCGTTCGCGGTACCTGACGGCGCGGGCGGAGCTGGTGCAAGCCCTCGCGATCGATTCCCAGGCGCTCGCCGACAGCGTGGACCGCCGCGCCTTCGCGACGATGCGCCGCACGCTTGCGGGCGAGCTGACCGACGCGCCGCAGCCGCCCGGCGGAACGACCCCC
>JBGPIW010000247.1:0-4590 GCA_041485045.1 Gemmatimonadota bacterium
CGGTCTCGGCCGGCCAGCTCATCGGGCTGGTGGGCGCCACCGGGCGCGTGACCGGCCCGCACTTGCACTGGTTCGCGTCCTACGGCGACGTCACCGTGGATCCGGTGGATCTCCTGCACATCGACTTGGACGCACCGCTGCCCTGATCACTCGCTGAGCGCCCGCCAGAGCGCGAGTGGCGTCCCCCGCACGACGGCGCGGCTGTGCGTCAATCCGACCGCCGCGACGAGGACACATACGGCGACCCACACGGCCAAGAGGGACAGGGCAGGCAGCCGGAAGTGCAGCTCGAACAGCCGGGTCATGATCGCCCAGCCGGCGGCGCTGGCCAGCAGCACGCCGGTCAACGCGGCGAGCGAGCCCCACGCACAGTACTCGGTGAGGAAGATCCGACGGACCTGGGCGGCACTGGCGCCGAGCGTCTTCAGCAGGACCGCCTCGCGGACCCGTTGCAGCCGCGACGCCGTCAGCGCGCCGATGAGGATCACGAGCCCGCTCGCGATCGAAAACAGCGCCATGAAACGGATCGCCAGCGTCACCTTGGCAACGACCCCATCGAGCGTCCGCTGCACCAGCGAGAGATCGAGCGACGAGACGTTGGAGTACGCCAGCGTCACGTCCCGCTGCAGCTCGGCACGCGCGGTCGGGTCTTCGGAGCGCGCCAGCACGACGAACGTCTGCGGCGCCCGCTCCAGCACTCCGGGTTCGAACACCACGAAGAAGTTCGGCTGAAACCGGGCCCAGTTCACCTCCCGCAAGTTCGCCACGCGCGTCTCCACCGCCACGCCCTGCACGTTCCAGGTGACCCGGTCGCCCAGCCGGAGGCCCGCCTCGGAGGCCAGATCCTGCTCGACCGAAATCCGCGGCAGCTCCCCCTCCCGCCGCGGACCGCTCCACCACGACCCCGCGGCTAGTCGCTCCGAGCTGACCATCGTATCGCGGTACGTGTTGCGATACTCCCGCCGCAACGCCCAGGGGCTGCGGCGGTGCAGGGAATCGTCGGGCAGGGAATCGATGGAGCGGCCGTTCACCCGCGCCATCCGCGCCGGCACAATCGGGGTGACCTCGACCGGCCGCACGCCGTGGGCCGTGAGCACGCGTCCGACGCTATCCCGCTCGTCCACTTGGATGTCGAAGAACACGAGATTCGGGCGGTCGGGTCGTGCATCGAGGGAGAACTGGTCCACGAGACTCCGCTGCACGACGTACAACGTCGCGATCAGGAAGACGCCGAAGCCAATGGCGAGCACCACCGCGACCGTCTGGTTCTGCGGCCGGAACAGATTGGCGATTCCCTGGCGCACCACATAGCTCGCACGCCGCGGGAACCAGCGACGAGTCGCCCAGATCAGTGCCTTCGCGGTGAGCCACAACGCGGCTGTGGTGACGACCACCGCGGCAGCGAACGCATATCCCACGAGCGGGCGGGGGGCCTGCCAGCGCGAGAGCAGCACGAGCCCGAGGAGCATGGCGCCGTACACCGCTGCGCGCCACGAGCGCGCGACCGGTCCGATTCCCGCGTCGAAGTCCCGGCGTAGCGCCCGAAGCGGGCTCACCTCCTTCAGCCGCAGGAGGGGGAGCAATGCGAACAGCGCCGCCGTCCCCGCGCCGATGCCGAGCCCCGCGAGCATGATGGGCCACTGCAACGACACCGCCACGTCGAGGGGCAGAAACCCGCCCAGGACGGCGGGCAGCGCGGCCTGCGCCAGGACGCCGAGGACGACCCCGGCGCCAGCGCCCAGCAACCCCAGACCGACCGCCTGGAGCAGATACACCGCGAGCACGGTCCGCTGCCGCGCGCCGAGGCAGCGCAGCAAAGCGGCGCTGTCGAGCTTGTCGGTGACGAAGACATTTACCGCGCTGCCGACGCCGAGGCCGCCCAGCAGCAGTGCGATGAGCCCCACGAGGCCGAGGTAGCGCGCCAGCCGACCCAGCGCGCGAGTGAGATCCTCCTCCTGCTCGGACACTGTCTCGCTGGAGATCAGGTAGCGCTGGAACAGCTTGTTGTGCCGGTTGAGGAAGCGTTGCACCACGTCCTCCGGCAGCTCGAAGTAGGCGCGGTACTGGGCCAGACTGCCGAACCGCAGCAGGTTCGTCTCCCGCAGATACTGGGCGGGGAGGTATACGCGGGGCCCGATCGCCGACCACAGCGCCACGTCACCCGGGGCATCGGTCACCACACCGGCGATCGCGAATCGTGCGTCGCCGATCTGGAGCGTGTCGCCCGGGGCGGCATCCAGATACACGAGGACGGCGGGATCCACGAGCACCGCGTGCCGGCTGCGGAACGCCGCCCAGCCCCCCGGGGGATCGGTGGCGATGGTGCCATAGAAAGGAAAGCCGCCGGCCACGGCGCGGACATCGACCAATCGCGTGCGGCCGGTCCGGGAGGCCAGCACCATCGAAGCGAAGCTCGTCACCCGGGCGAGCGGGGCGCCGGATCGATGCAGCGAGTCGAGCACGGACTCGATGGAGTCGGGGAACGGTACGCGGGACCGGAGCTCCAAGTCCGCGCCAAGCAGGGTGCGCGCTTGCGCATGGACCGACGCCGTCACGTTCGCGCGGAACGAGTTGATCGCCACCAGCGCGGCGACGCCGAGACTCACCGAGCCCAGGTAGAGGGCCAACCGCCGCCGGCTCCCCCGGCTCTCCCGCCAGGCCATGACGAGCGCGAAGGGAGGCCTCACGCGGGCTCCGCGCGCGTGTCGGAAACAATCGATCCGGCCGCCAGGCGGATCACCCGGCGGGCACGGGCTGCGAGCGCCGGGTCGTGCGTGACCAGCACCAGCGTCGTGCCGGCATCGCGGTTCAGCTCGACGAGCAAGTCGATCACGGCGCGGCCCGTCTCGGCGTCGAGGCTGCCGGTGGGCTCGTCGGCCAACAACACGCGAGGATCCGCCGCGAACGCCCGGGCGAGTCCCACGCGTTGTTGTTCGCCGCCCGACAGCTGCGCGGGGTAGTGCCCCATCCGATCGCCCAACCCTACGCGCTCGAGCAGCTGCCGCGCGCGGGCGGCGGCTCCGTTTCCGCCGGCGCGGCCGCGCAGCTCGATCGGCACCAGCACATTCTCGAGAGCGGTGAGCGTGGGCATCAGCTGGAAGGTTTGAAACACGAAACCGACCTTTTCGGCGCGCAGCCGGGCGCGGGCGTCCTCGGAGAGACGGCCCAGGTCCTCCCCGTCGAGCCGGACGGTGCCCTTGGTCGGCCGGTCGAGGCCCGCCAGCAGGCCGAGCAACGTCGTCTTGCCGCTCCCCGACGGCCCCATCACCGCCACGAACTCTCGCGCGGCGATCGCGAGGTTAATTTGCCGCAGCACCGTGAGCGGCCGGCCGCCGCTCTGATAGGTCTGCTCCAGGTCCAGGGCTTCGATCATCATGCGGCGAATAATAGTGGGCGCGCTGCTGGCCGGTTTCGGTGCCGGCTGCGGGGTGGGGAGCGGCGACGCGGCCCGGCGCAGCCCCGGGACCGGCGAGAGCGCCCCCGCGGCAGCTGTGCCGGCCGACGAGCGCCCGGTGCTGCTCTGTTTCGGGACCAGCCTCACCGCAGGGCTCGGACTTGCCCCCGAATCGGCCTATCCGGCGTTACTGCAACTCAAGATCGACTCGGCGGGCCTCGCGTTCCGGGTGGTGAACGCCGGCGTGAGCGGCGAGACGTCGGCGGCGGGGCTGCGGCGCATCGACTGGCTGCTGCAGCAGCCCCAGCGCGTGGCCGTACTCGTGCTCGAGCTCGGCGCCAACGATGCGCTGCGCGGCCAGGATCTGGGGGCGGCGCAGCGGGAATTGCAGGAGATTATCGACCGGACGCGGCGGCGGTTTCCCGGTGTCCGCGTCGTGATCGCCGGAATGGCCGCGCCGCCCAACCTCGGCACCCGCTACACCCGGGAGTTTCGGGACCTCTTCGTCGCGCTGGCGCGCGACAACCACGCGGCGCTGATCCCCTTCCTGCTGGACGGTGTCGCGGGACGTCCGGAGCTCAATCAGGCCGACGGCATCCACCCGACGGAGGCCGGCGCGCGCATCGTGGCGGATAACGTGTGGCAGGTGGTGGAGCCCGTTCTGCGGCGCATTAGGCGCGAAACAGGTACGTGACTTTCGCGAAGAATTGATCCCGCAGCCGGTGCAGGCCGCGGAACGCAAACGCCTCCGGTTCGCTGAGGCTGCTGCCGTACCCGAGGTACATGACCGTCCCCGGCGACGGCGTGAACGACACGAGCCAATCGAGCCGCAGGCCATTGCTGGATTGCGCCGCGGCGCGCTCGTAGACGCCGGTGGCGGGATTGCGGATCAGGATCGGGTCGTTGGTGCGCGAGTCGTCCCGCAGCGAATCCTGCCACGCCGCGTCGTATTGCCCCACCACCCGCAGGAAGAGCGCTCGCGCCGCCTGGTATTCGACCTTCAGGCGCGGAATCATCTCCCGCGCCACGGTGGTGCCATCGGTCTTCCTCCAGTACTGCTGATGCAGGTAGGTCGCGCTGACCCGCAGACGGTCGGAAGGACGCCAGTTCAGGCCCGCCTGGATGAGGATGATCCGGGCGGGCGACCACTCGAAGAAGTTCTCGTCCTGAATGGCGGGCAGGAACAGCAGATTCGC
>JBGPIW010000248.1:0-4589 GCA_041485045.1 Gemmatimonadota bacterium
CAGCCGGCGATGGTGCAGGCGGAAGGGGCCACCCGAAACGCCGGCGCAGCGCGCCACACGGCGTTCGGAGCCTTCCTGCCTCAAGTCTCGGTCGGGGGTTCGGCCTCCTTGAACAGCCAGAACCGGGTGGACCTGAACGGCGGCACCATTCCGCCGATCTGGAACTATGGGTCGAGCCTGTCGGCCTCGGTCGACCTGTTCACGGGCTTCCGCCGCGTGTGGTCGTTACGCTCTGCCTCGGCCGACCTCGGGGCCGCCGAGGCGGGCGCCGTCACGCAACGCTACCAGGTGACCCTGCAGACCAAACAGCTGTTCTATAACGCCATCGCCACGGAGGAGCTGGTCCGCGTAGCCGACGCGCAGGTGCGTCGCGCCTCCATCCAGCTCGACGTGTCGGTTCAGAAACTGCACGCCGGCTCGGCCACCCGATCCGATTCCCTGCGGTCGGCCGTCGACTACGGCAACGCCCGCATCGCCCTGCTCCAGGCCCAGGCGAACCTGGCCAGCGCGCAGGCGAATCTGGGCCGCCAGATCGGCGTCGATCGACTCGTGCGGGCCGTTTCGGACAGCCAGCTCCCCGCGCTGCCCGACACCGCCGCGCTGCGCGGCGCCGCCATGGAATCCGCTCCGCAGATCGAACAGGCCGATGCACAGGCCCGCGCGGCCCGGGCGGGCGTGCTGGTGAACCGGACGCAGTACATCCCGACGCTCAGCCTGTCGTACGGCGCCAACCGCCGCGATACGCTGTTCTCGAACCTGGTGGTGGGCAACCCGACGCACAGCTGGCAGTTCGCGTTGCGGTGGACCCTGTTCAACGGGTTCGCGCGGGAGCAGGCGCAGGTGTCCGCGAACGTGCAGCGGGACGTCGCGGAGGCCCAGGCGGCGGATACGCGTCGCGCCGTCAACGCCCAGCTGACCCAGCAGCTCGCCGCGCTGGAGACGGCGTTCGCCCAGATCGACATCGCGACCGTGAACGTCGCCGCGGGCACCGAGGATCTGCGGGTGCAGCAGGAGCGCTACCGGGTCGGCGCCGGTACGATCCTCGACCTGCTGACGTCGCAGGCCGCCCTCACGCAGGCCCAGACGAATCTGGTGCAGGCGCGGTTCAATTACCTCATCGCGCGGGCGCAGCTCGAGGCCCTCGTGGGACACTCGCTATGACCGCTCCCGCTTCGATGAAGTTCCGGACCGGCGAAACGCCGCACCCGGACATCGTCATCCTCACTCATCACCTCACCCGTGACTACGACATGGGCGGGGAGGTCGTGCGGGCGCTGCGCGGCCTGGACATCCAGATCCGGCGCAACGAGTTCGTGGCGGTCATGGGCCCGTCGGGGTCCGGCAAGTCGACGCTGATGAACCTGATCGGCTGTCTCGATACGCCCACGGCGGGCGAGTACTGGCTGAACAGCCAGAAGGTGAGCGACCTCTCCGACGACGAGCTCGCCCGGATCCGCAACAAGGAGATCGGGTTCGTCTTTCAGACGTTCAACCTGCTCCCCCGCGCCGACTCGCTGCACAACGTGGAGCTGCCGCTCATCTACGCCGGCCTCGACGCCAAGACTCGCCGCGCGCAGGCGGCCCGCGCCCTCGATCGCGTCGGGTTGGGCGACCGCATGGATCACCGGCCCAATGAGCTGTCCGGCGGACAGCGCCAGCGCGTGGCGATCGCCCGCGCGCTCGTCAACAACCCCAGTATCCTCCTCGCCGACGAGCCGACCGGGAATCTCGACTCGGCGACGGGCGAGGAGATCATGAAGCTGTTCGAGGAGCTCTGGACGACCGGACAGACGATCGTCCTGGTGACTCACGAGCAGGACATTGCGGCGCACGCGCGCCGCCAGATCCACCTGCGCGACGGTCTCGTCGAGCGGGACGTGACGATGGAGCGTGCCCCGTGAAGCGACTGCTGCTGACGGCGCTGCTGGCGGCCGGCTGGACCGCCTGCAAGAAGGCCGAGACGGCCCCCGTGTACGAGAAGGTCGCGGTGGAGCGGCGCGACATCGTCGTGACCGCCTCGGCGGCCGGCGCCATTCAGCCGTTGCTCACCATCGACGTGAAGTCCCAGGCCTCCGGCGCCATCACCGAGATGCGCGTGCAGACCGGCGACGACGTCCGACCCGGTCAGCTCCTCGCCCTGATCGACCCGCGGCTCCCCCGGAGCGCGCTCGACCAGGCGCGGGCCAACCTGGCCGTCGCCAAAGCGCAGTTCGATAACGCCACCATTCAACTGGCCCGAGAGGACACGCTGTTCAAGGTCCAGGCCATCACGCAGTCCGAGTACGAAACCGCCAAGGTCGCGTTCGCCCAGGCGCAGGCGGGGCTCGTCAACGCCCAGTCCAACCACGCGGACGCGCAGATCGCCTACGACCAGACCCGCGTGACCGCCCCGCTCACCGGGACGATCATTCAGAAGAACGTCGAGATTGGCACGGTGATCTCGAGCCCGGCACGGGACGTCGGCGGGGGCACCGTGCTGTTCCGCATGGCGAACCTCGACACGGTCCAGGTACAGGCGCTGGTGGACGAGACCGACATCGGCAAGATCCAGCCGGGCCTGCCCGTCACGATCACCGTTGATGCCTATCCCAACCGGCCGTTCGACGGCTCGGTGCTGAAGATCGAGCCGCAGGCGCAGGTCACCCAGAACGTGACGCAGTTCCCGGTGCTCGTGAACATCGTGAACCCGAATCATCTGCTGAAGCCGGGGATGAACACAGAAGCGGAGATCCACGTCGGGCAGCGCCAGGGCGTGCTCGCGATTCCCAACGCCGCGTTGCGCACCCAAAGCGACGTCGCCTCGGCGGCGCAGGTCCTGGGCCTCGATCCGCAGGCCGTGCAGCAGCAGCTCGCCCAGGCCGCGGCTTCGCCCCGCGACAGCGGCGGCGCCACGATGGGCGGCGGCGGGGCGCGCGCGGACGCCAATCCCCCGCAGGCGGGAGCAGCGGGGCAGGCGACGCTGACGTTGCCCGATGGCCGCCAGATTCCCCTGCCCGCCGGAGTGAGCGCGGAGCAGGTCCAGGCGGCGATGCGGAAACGGTTCTCTGGCGGCCAGCTGTCGCCGACCGAGCAGGCGATGCTGCGACAGGTGTTCGCGCAGTTCCGGGGTGGCGCGGGCGGTGGACCCGGTGGCGGCATGCGGCGGCAGACGAACGAGGTCGGCGGCCGCTACATCGTGTTCGTGCTCCGTAACGGCGCCCCCACGCCGCTGCAGATCCGGACCGGGCTCACGGACCTCGACTACTCCGAGGTGACGAGCGGGCTGACCGAGAAGGACACCGTCCTGGTGTTGCCGTCGGCATCGCTCGTCAACTCGCAGAAACAGTTCCAGCAGCGCGTGCAAACGATGACCGGCGGAGGCATCCCCGGTATGCGGCAGCAGCCGCAGAGTGGCGGGACGCAGAAGGCCCCCACGCCGAGGTAATCATGCTGCTCGACGAGACGGTTCGCGTCGCCCTGCAGGCCATCCGGGCGAACAAGCTGCGGTCGCTGCTCACGGCGCTGGGCATCATCATCGGCGTCGGCGCCGTCATCACGATGATCGCGCTCGGCACTGGTGCTCGGAAAGCGATCGAGGCGCGCATCCAGGCCCTGGGCCCCACCCTGCTCACGCTCTTTGCGGGTCAGAGCTTCCGGGGCGGCGTCGCCACGAACAACCGGGTGAGCCTCACGATGGACGACGACACCGCCCTGGCCCACAACGCCCGTTACCTGTCGGCGGTGGTCCCGGAGCTGGCCGGCAACCTCCAAGTCCAGAAGGGCAGTCAGAATGCCAACGTCAACATCGTCGGGACGATCCCGGAGTACGTGCCGGTGCACGCCTACGAGCTGACCGCCGGCCGGATGTTCACCACCGGGGAGGACCAGGCGCGGCGGCGGTTCGCCGTCATCGGCTCCGCGGTGCCCAACATGTTCAACGCCAACGGCGCGGCGATGATCGGACAGGAAATCCTGGTCCGGGGCATCCCGTTCACTATCATCGGCGTCCTGAGCGAAAAGGGGTCGCAAGGCTTCAACAACCCCGACGAGCAGGTCCTCATCCCGCTGCAGACCGCGCGCTTTCGCATCATGGGCACCGACCGGCTGCGCTCCATCACCTGCCAGGTGGACAGCCTCCAGCACATGAACCTGGCGATGATCGAGATCGAGGGCGTGCTGCGCCGCCAACACAAGATCCGCGCCGGGGGTGAGAACGATTTCCAGATCCGCAACCAGGCAGACGTGCTCTCGACGTTCCAGCAGACGACGCAAACCTTCGGCTTCCTGCTGGCGGGGATCGCCGCCGTCAGCCTGCTCGTGGGCGGCATCGGGATCATGAACATCATGCTGGTCTCGGTCACCGAGCGCACCCGCGAAATCGGCGTCCGCAAGGCGCTCGGCGCCACCCGAAGCAACATCCTGCTCCAGTTCCTCGTGGAAGCCCTCGTGCTCTGTCTGGTGGGCGGCAGCGTGGGCGTGCTGCTGGGCTCGCTCGGCGCGATCGTGCTCTCCAAGTTCGCGCACTGGAATACCGCGATCTCGCCGTTCTCGATCCTGCTCGCCTTCGCCTTCAGCGCCGTCGTCGGCCTGTTTTTCGGCATCTACCCGGC
>JBGPIW010000249.1:0-4575 GCA_041485045.1 Gemmatimonadota bacterium
CCGAGCGCGGGCAGGCCCCAGGCCTTGAGGTCGTCCACCGCGATCGCCGCCTCGGGGTCTTCGGCGCGGAGGTCTTCCCCGAACTTGTAGCGCAGGTTCGCGGTGGCATCGCGTTTGGCGAACACCGTGGCCGGCGTCTCGCAATGGATCGACCCGTGATCGGTCGTGAGCAGCACGGTCACGCCGCGCCGCTCGGCTTCCTCCAGCGCGGCGCGCAGCGGGGATCGCTCGAACCAGGTGCGGGTCAGACTGCGCAAGGCGGCGGTGTCGCGCGCCACCTCGTACAGGATGGCGCTCTCGGAGCGCCCGTGGGTGAGGAGGTCAATGAAGTTGAAGACGAGCGCCGTGACGCCGTCCTGCGCGAGGTGCGCCGGCAGCCGCCGCAGCATATCACCGCCGTCGGCCGCCGAAAACAGCTTCTCGTACCGCACCGGGACCCGGTGCCCCATCAGGTCTTCCAACTGTTCAGCCAGCAGCTGGGGCTCGTACGAATTGAGGCTCTCCTCGTCGGAGGGCTTGCCCCACCACTCGGGGTGGCGCGCGGCGATCTCCATCGGGAACATCCCCGAGAAGATCGCGTTGCGCGAAAACGGCGTGGCGGTGGGAAGGATGCTGTAGTAGTGCGACTCCTCGACGTCGAACAACGGCGTCACGAGCTCCCGCAGCGTCTCCCACTGATCCAGGCGCAGGCAGTCCACCACGATGAACAGCGCCCGGTTGGAGGCCTGGAGGATCGGCACGAGGAACTCGGCGCCGACGTCCCCCGAGAGCGGCGGCCGGTCGCCTTCGGGGTGCGCGAGCCAGCGCGGGTAGTTGCGCTTGATGAACTCGGCAAAGTCCTTGCGCAGCGAGAGCTGGAGCGAGCCGAGCGCTTCGGACAGCCCCGGCTCATTGCCGGCTGAGAGTCGCACCTCCCACCGCACCAGCTCGACCACGAGCTCGATCCACTCGCGCCACGCGAGCGCCCCGCCGCGCCGGGCCTCGAGCTCGCGGAAGCGCGTGACGAAGTCGCGGGCCAGCCGTTGCTGACGAATGCGGTCGCCCTCGACGAGCCGCGTCACGACGGACAGGACCTGGCGGGGGTGCACCGGCTTCACGAGGTAGTCGTCCACCTCGATGCCGATCGCATCGCGCAGCGTCGCCTGATCCTCGCTCTGGGTCACCATCACGACCGGCATCGCGGGGTCGATGGCACGGATCTCCCCCAGCAGCTCGAGTCCGCGGCGGCCGGGCATCTGCTCGTCGAGCAGCACGACCGAGTAGGGCTGGCGGCGCAGCAGGGCGAGCGCGTCGTCGCCGTGCGCGGCCTGCTCGACGACGAATCCCTGCTCTTCGAGGAAGCGGCGGTGGGCGGCGAGGGCGTCCACCTCGTCATCGACCCAGAGGATGGTCTTGGGACGGGGCATCGGGGCGTAAGCTAGCCGGGCGGGGGCTCGCCCGGCAACGGAATCTCCGTACCTTTGCCGCGTGGCGTGCCTTCTCCTCGTCCGCTTCAGCTCCATCGGCGACGTGCTCCTCACCACCCCGCTGATCCGCGCGCTCCACGCCCGCCATCCCGACGCGCGGCTCGTGTTCGTCACGAAACAGGGCATGGCCCCGCTGGTCGCCGACAACCCGCACCTCTCCCAGGTGGTGGCACTCGCGCCCGGTGAGCCGGTGCGCGCGCTGGCCCGGCGGCTCGCGGCCCTCGGGCCGACCGGCGGGCTCGACCTGCACGGGAGCCTGCGGAGCGCGGCACTGCGACTGCTCGTGCACTGCCCGTGGCACGGGTATTCCAAGCGCAAGCTCGCCCGCGGTGTGCTCGTCGCGACGAAGATCGATCTCTACGGCCGGCGCGTGCCCGTCGCCGAGCGCTACTTCGAGGCGGCGCGGAGCGGCGGCCTGGACGTCCGGCCCGACGGCGGCCCGCCGGAGTTCTTTCTCGCCGGGGCGGCCCGCGAGCGCGCGGCGCAGCGGGTGCGCGAGCACCATCTGGAGGGACGGCCCCTCGTCGTGCTCGCCCCGGGGGCGGCACACTTCACCAAACGGTGGCCGCAAGAGCGGTGGATCGCGCTCGCGCAGCGACTGCGAGAGCGGGGCTACGGGATGGTGGCGGTCGGCGGACCGGAAGATCGCGCCGCCGCGGACGCGCTGACTCCGCTCGCGGCGAACGCGGCGGGCGCGTGCACTCTGCAAGAGACCGGCGCCCTGCTCGCGCGTGCCCAGGTGGCGATTACGGGCGACAGCGGCGTGATGCACATGGCCACGGGCGTCGGCACCCCCGTCGTGGCGCTGTTCGGTCCGACCGTGGAGCAGTTCGGGTTCTTTCCTTATACAACGAAGGCGACGGTACTCCAGCGCACGCTCGACTGCCGCCCCTGCTCGCCGATGGGCGGGCCGCGCTGCCCCATGGGGCATCACCGCTGCCTCGCCGACATCGGGCCGGACGACGCGCTGGCAGCGGTGGAGCAACTCGTCGCGTGAGCGGTGCGGGCGCTGTGACGGCGAGCGAGGCCCGACTGGTGGCGCTCGTGGCGGAGGCGGAACGGGGCCCGAGGCGCGACGGGCTGTACGCGCTCTGGCTCGTGCTGCGCGCCGCTGAAGGGTTGCTCCCCCCCGACCCCGTCAGCTTGAAGAATCACCGGCGGCGGCTCGTGGCGCTGGAGAGTCGCCTGGGAGGCCTCGCCCTCCCCGCCCCGCTCAAACGGGCGCTCGGCGCCGCCCGGAGCCAGCTCGAGCCGGGCACCAGCGACGCCGCCGCCATGGTGCTGACCCAGCTCGTCGCACCGACCCGCGACGTGCTTGGACCCGAAGCCGCCGAGGCGATGTCGGCCGCGGCGCGCGACGCGCGCTTACATTAGGGCGTACCCATGACGGCGCGTCGACTGCCGCGTCGCCCGTCGCTCGAAGGCCTGGTGCAACGGGTGGACGCGCAACATCCCGGGGAGACCCCCGGCGACACCGTGCCGACCGGCTTCCCGTCCATCGACCGGCTGCTGGGCGGGGGGCTGCGTCGCCGCGACCTCGTCGTCCTGGGTGGCGATGTCGGCGCCGGCAAGTCGTCCCTCGCCCTGGGACTCGCGCTGCGCGTGGCCCGGCAGAATCTGAGCGTGGCGTTTCTCTCGGGAGAGATGGACGAGGAGCGGTTGATGGAGCGCGCCCTCGCCCTGGAGGGTCGCGTCTCGGTGGACGAGCTGCGCTCGGGTGTGCTGAGCGACCAGATGCGCGCGGGTATCGGCGCCGCAGCGGTCCGGTTGCGCGGCCTCCCCCTCACCCTCCTGCCGCTCGCGGCCCAGGATCTCGAAACCGCCCTCGCGCGGCTCGACGACCTGCCGCGCCGCGCCCTCGTCGTCCTGGACTATCTGCAGCTCGCCCCGCCGCTCGCGGGCGCGGCCGCCGGCGCGCAGGACGAGGAGCTGGCCGCCGTGCTGCGGCGACTCAAGGCGGTCGCGCTGGAGCGCGAGACCGCATTGCTGGTGGTGTCGCAACTGCCGCGCTTCGCCCCCGGCCGCGCGAACCATCGACCCACGCTGGACGATTTCGGACACTTGGGAGCCGTGAAGCAGCACGCCGACGTGGTGTTCGGTCTCTATCGCGAGGAGATGTACAATCCGGGATACGGCGTGGACGGCGCGACCGAGCTCCTGATCGCGAAGAACCGCAACGGGCCGACGGGATTCGTGGATCTCTACTTCTACCGGCGCTGGATGCGGTTCGAGGACATGCTGGACTAGGGGGCCTACGTCTTGGGCCGTACCGAGTCCACCGCCGTCGAGTCCTCCACGACCGCCCCGATCAGGGAGTAGGTCGTTCCCGGCGCACCCTGGTTGGGCCGCAAGGTGATCCACAGCGGGCGTTTCCCCCGCGTTGCGCTCATGGTCACCGACCCGTCGGTGCTCGTGAGGTCGCTCTCGAGGTTCCATCCGTTCAACGCGAGGGCCCGCCGATACCAGCTGGCCACGGAGCCAATCGAGTCGGGCGTGCTCAGGGTCACCTGGGCCGCATCCTCCCCGGCCGACATGCTGATCCGCACGGACGTCGGGTACACGAGCACGCCGCGCATGACGCGCCGGACCATCGCGGTGGGATCGGGCGGCTGGCGTCGTTCACAGGCAGTGGCCGCGAGCAAGACGAGGATGATGCCAAGCGGTCGGACCATGATGCGCGGTATGCTACCTGTGGCGGGGCCGCACGGTCAAGCAGTACCTTATGAGTGCCATGGCCGGCCACAGCAAGTGGAAACAGATCAAACGGAAGAAAGCCGTCACCGACGCGAAGCGCGGCGCCTTGTTCACCCGGCTCATCCGGGAGATCACCATCGCCGCGCGCGCCGCCGGGGGTGACCCGGCCGGGAACCCGCGACTCCGCACCGCCATCGACGCCGCCAAAGCCGAGAACATGCCGTGGGAAAACATCGACCGGGCCGTCAAGAAAGGCACGGGCGAGCTCGAGGGCGTGGAGTACCAGGAAGTCACCTACGAAGGATATGGCCCCGGCGGCGCGGCGATCCTGATCGAGTCCGTCACCGACAATCCCAACCGCACCGTCGCCGACATCCGCCACCAGTTCGCCCGCCATGGCGGCAATCTCGGCGCG
>JBGPIW010000250.1:0-4559 GCA_041485045.1 Gemmatimonadota bacterium
GAGCCGGGACGCTCCCGCTCCTCGCGGTCGAACACCACCTGGTCCCATATGTTGAAGACGACCAGCAGCACCAGTGACGCCGTGAGCCACTGCGGCCACAGCCGCAGCGTCCATTCGAACGGGACGCCCCGGAGGAAGCCGAGCAGCAGGGGTGGGTCGCCGATCGGCGTCAGCAGCCCGCCGCAGTTCGCCACCACGAAGATGAAGAACATGACGATGTGCGCCTTGTGCCGCCGGCTGCGGTTGGCCCGCAGCAGCGGCCGGATCAAGAGCACCGATGCGCCCGTCGTCCCCAGCACGTTCGCGAGCACAGCCCCGATACCGAGCATGGCGGTGTTGACGAGCGGCGTCCCGGCGAGCGATCCCTGCACGTGGATCCCGCCGGTGATGACGAACAGCGCGCCGATCACGACGATGAACGAGAAGTAATCGCCGAGCTTTTCCGCCAGCGCCGTCCGACCGGGCTCGCCCAGGGAGATCCCGAACAACCACAGGACCGGGAGCGATGCCACGAGCGCCAGGATCGCCTTGTTGCGATTCGAATGCCACCACTGAGGCGCGACGAGCGGGCCGAGTGCGATCGCCGCCAGAAAGCCCAGGAAGGGCAGCGCGCTGAGCAGTGACAAACGTTCGCCGAGCATGAAAGGACGAAACTAGCGCACGCGTATTATGTTCTGCCACCCCCACAATCCTCTCGAACCGGTGGCCTACTGATGGACGGACGACACCCGGACGAATCCGAGGCGGTGATGGCGGAGCTGATGATGCCGCAACACGCCAACATCATGGGCAACGTGTTCGGCGGCGTGATCCTGGCGCTGGTGGACCGGGTCGCCGCGGTGTGCGCCATCCGCCACTCGCATCGCCAATGCGTCACCGTCTCCGTGGACAAGGTGAACTTCCGCGAGCCGATCCACGTGGGCGAGCTCGTCACCGCCTATTCCCGGGTGAATTTCGCCGGCCGCACCTCGATGGAGGTGGGCGTGAAGGTCATCGCCGAGAACGTGCTGTCGGGCCAGAAACGGCACACCAACTCCTGCTACGTCACCTATGTCGCGTTGGACGAGAACGGCCAGCCGACCGCCGTCCCCCCGATCGTGCCCGAGACCCCGGAAGAGAAGCGGCGCTACGACCGGGCGGCGAAGCGGCGGGCGAGCCGGGTGATGGATCGGAGATACGATCAGGGGCGGGGAGAGTAGCGTGGTGGGGGAGTGGGGGTGTGGGGAAGTGGTCCGGGGATGAGGGTTATAGCCGTCTTCGGGGGGGGCGGTGCCAAGTCCGTCGCTCACGTGGGCGCGCGGCGTGCGCTGGCCGAGGCCGGTATCACCCCGATACGGTACGTGGGAACCTCGTTCGGGGCCGTGATGGCGGCGGCACTGGCCAGCGGCGTGGGTCACGAGGCCCTCGCCGCCGCGTTGCTCGAGCCGTCTCGCGAAAACCTCGCCGCCTTCGATCTGCTGTCGCTCGCCAAGGGCATCTTCGCCGATCATCTGCTCAAACCCGCGCCCCTCCAGGCGCTGATCGCGCGACTGGTGCCCGTGCAGCGCTTCGACGAGCTCGCGGTCCCGCTCACCGTGACCGCGACCGATCTGGACTCGGGCGCAGCGGTGCTGTTCGGAGCGGGGGGACGTGGGGACGTGGGGTTGCGGGAGGCCCTGTATGCGTCCTGCGCGCTGCCATTGTACTATCCCGCCGCGGTGATCGACGGCCGGCGCTACGCGGACGGGGGTCTGCGTGCCGTGCTGCCGCTCGAGGCGGCGCGCGCGGTTCCCGCGGACCTGGTCGTCGCGGTGCACGTGGGGCCGGGGTTCGACGAGGTGGAGGCGGCAACCCCTACGCCGAGCCGACGTTCTTTAGGGTTTCCCCCAGCGCTGATCCGCGCCCATGGGACAGCGGAGCGGATCATGATGGCGGCGCAGGTGGAGCGCGCCATCGCCGCTTGGCCGCAGCAGGGTGCGCGGCTATTGGTGGTGCGGGCCGTGAAGGAACGGGAAGCGACGTTCGCGGTGCAAAACGTCACTCGGTACATGGAGGCGGGATATCGAGAGACACAGCAGGCTCTATCCGCTACCCCTTCATAACTGTCCCCGCTATGAGTCCGATCAGCGCCAGCCCTCCCGCAATCGAGGATCCCCATACCAGCCTGCTCCGCAGCGTATGGAAGTGCTCGGGAATCTCGCCCCGCGGATCTACTTCGAGCCGGCCCAGGTTCGCCGCGGCCGGGAGCGCGATGCCGATCGCGATGAGGGCGCCGAGAATCCCGGTCACCATCATCAGCATCATCCATCCGGGGACCATCCCCGAGCTCATGTAGACCGAGCCGAGCGCGAGGCCCGAACCCGCGACGCCCACGGCGCCCGGACCCACGAGCAGGCGCCACACGGCGCTCGTGAGGCGGTAGGCGGCGAGTCGCGCTTCAGGGGTAAAGCCCTTGGCGACGATGCCCAGCACCATGGTCGCGATGCCGCCGCCGATCCAGAGCGTGAACCCCAGCGTGTGCACCAGCATCCAGAACCCGTGCATCAAGTGCTCCCTCCGGTGGAGACCGTCGGCAGCGGCATACGCCCCGCGTAGCCCGCCTCGATCTCGTGCCAATGCCCGATACGCTCTTCCCCGTGCTTCCAGCACCAGAAGATATCGCGGCCGTCGAGCTTGCCGTAGAAGTCCACCAGCCCTTCGCCGAAGCCTTTGAACACGCACCCCAGCCGCTCCAGCTCGGCCTGGTACTCGGTGATGCGGGCGGCGACGTCGTCGATCTCGCGGCGTAACGCGTGCTGCTCGGGCGACTCGCCCCACTCGGGCTTGGCTTGGGCCGTGGCCAGATCGAAGCGCTGCACCAGGTCACGCCAGTGGGGGTACAGCGACATGATGTCGTCGACGATGCGACGAACGAGGGGGAGGGTACGCTCGGCTTCGGAGACGGTGAAGTAGTGGGGCACGAGAGAAACTACTACAACTAGTCCATAGATGGGCAGACAGGGGCTCAGGTGCTAAGACGCGTAGCGGTTGAGAGTCCTCAGCGGCTCAGAAAGGCAACAAAATGATGGCCGGTGAAGGAGAATGGTTATTTCCTTCCCCCGGGCTCTGGCAATACTCCGACATGTCAACGTATCGCGATCTGAAGGTCTGGCAGCACTCGATGAAGCTGGCCGTCGAATGTGCGAAGGCTGCCAAACGGTTTCCCAGGGAAGAGCAAGAGGCTTTAGCCGAGCAGCTGCGCCGTGCCGCGCACAGCGTTCCCCTCAACATCGCCGAAGGAGCGGCTCGTAAGGGCCCACGCGAGTTCCGCCGATTCCTGGATACTGCGCGAGGCTCTTTATGCGAGGTGCAAACGGCACTCGAGATCGCCCGGGAAATGGAATACGTGACGGAGGACGAATTTCAGCGATTGGATGCCGTCGCGACGGAGACTGCCAAGACTCTGTGGGGTTTGCTGCGTCGAGTCAGCGCGTCGACCACGCGTGCCCCTGTCGCCTGACGCCTGTTCACCGCTACGCGACTGAGTGACTGAGCGCCTGTCTGTCTTCCTGTCCAACTAGCCTATGATTATTCCTGTGATCTCTTCGGGGTGCGGTATGAACCCAACCACCCGCTTCGTCTGGTCCACTACCACGATCGTGGCTCTGATGTGGTGATCGGCGGGATCGGGGTACTTCGCCAGGCGGTACCCCGTGAGCTCTGTTTCCGGCGACACGACAGTGGTATCGGTCCGCATGTGGTCCTCCGCCGAGCACTCTTTCGGGTCGTGCCCCAGGGCGACGCAGGCGACGACGATGTCCCGGTCCGACACGGTCCCTTCGTAGCGGCGATCCTTGGGATTGTCGATCACCGGCACGACGGAGATGTTCCGCGAGCGCATCAAGGCGGCCACCTCGGCGGAAGTGGCGCCCGCGGCGGCGACGAAGGGATCGGCGATCATGGCGGCAGAGGCTAGCATGAGATTAATCTACCCGTCTTACAGTCCCGCACGACCGGGCACTCCGGGCACCTGGGCTTCCGCGCCGAGCAGACTGTCGCGCCCAGCTCCATGATCCCCTGATTGAACGCCCAGGCACGTTTCCCATTCTTGGGCACCAACAGCTGCGCGATATCCCAAATCTGCTCGTCTCCCGTCCCTCGTCCCCTGTCCCCAAAGAACACGCGCCGAATCACGCGGCTGACGTTGGTATCCACCGCCGCCACCGGCTTCTCGTACGCGAAGCACGCCACCGCCCCGGCGGTGTATCTCCCCACCCCTGGAAGCTTCACCAGCTCGTCCGGCTCGTCCGGCAACCGGCCAGCGAAGTCCCGCCGGACCACGCGCGCCAGCGCGTGGATATTGGAAGCTCGAGCATAGTATCCCAGCCCACTCCAGGCCTCCCGCACGGCCTGCGGCCGCGCCCGCGCCAGGGCGTCGATGCTTGAAAAGCGCTTGAGAAAGCGCGGGTAGTATTCCGTCACACGGCTCACCTGCGTCTGCTGCAGCATGAACTCGCTCACCAGCACGCGGTAGGGATCGCGGGTGCGGCGCCAGGGGAGGGAACGGCCATTCTTGGCGAACCAGGAGAGGAGACGGGCCC
>JBGPIW010000251.1:0-4546 GCA_041485045.1 Gemmatimonadota bacterium
GACCGCGCTGACGCTGTTCCACCAGCCGTTCGTGCCCGCGAGACCGGCCTGCGCGGTCCGGTCCACGAACCGGCCCTGTGCTTGCCGGAACACGCGCACCGGCATCCATTCGCCGGCGACGATCAGGTCCAGCTGGCCATCGTTGTCGTAATCGATCCAGGCGGCCGACGAGACCATGCCCGCTGCGGCGAGCCCCGGTGCCTGGGCGAGCGTGACGTCGCGGAAGTGCCCGCCCCCCGTCCCCCCCGTCCCCCCCGTTCCCCCCGCCCCGCCGTCGTTCAGGAGCAGATGACTCTGGGGCGTGAGACCATACTTGCGGGAGACGACCCGGCTGCCGACGAAGAGATCGAGGCGTCCGTCGCCGTTGAAGTCGCCCGGCACGACACAGGAGCCGTTGTGGAAGTAATCCGGGAGGGCGTGCTCCGCCCGCTGAAAGTTGCCCCGCCCATCGTTGAGATAGAGCCGGTCGCGGAGTGCCTCGGCGTCATCCCAGAATTCGTTGCCGCCGCTCACGATGAACAGGTCGGGATGTCCATCTCCGTTGGCGTCGAAAAACACCGCGCTCACGTCCTCGGACAGGCTGTCCGCCCGGAGCGCAGGCTGGCCGCTCTCGCGGAAGCCACCGTCGGGCTGCTGGATCAGCAGGTGACCCGGCTTCCATTTCGCCCCGCCGAGGTAGAGGTCGTCCAGCCCGTCGCCGTTCACGTCGCCCGTGGCGAGCGCGGGTCCCTCGGTGGACAGCAGGTGCGGCATGAGCGGCTCGCGGCCGTAGTCGAAGAACGTGTTCTCCTCGTGCCTGACGTCGATACCGATCTGGGCCGTCACGTCCGCGAACAGCGGCGGCGCCGTCGCTCCCGGCCGGGAACCGTCCTTCCCCGTCGCGTCTTGCTGCGACAGGGTGATCAGCTGGTCGACCGCGACATCGGTCAGCACCTGGGAGCGGCGATCGGGCCAGATGACGATGAGCGAATCGATCCGCTGCGATCGGCCGAGCCCGAAATGCAGGCGGGGATCCACCGATGACTGGAAGCCGCGCGTGGGCATCTGCTCCAGCAGCTGCCGCATGCCCTGATGCGCGATCAGCACCTTCGCGCCGATGCCGGCCGTGTTGGCGCCCGTGCCCCGCAGCAATACCTGAAGGAAGTGATTCCCGGTGATCGCACGGGCGCGGCTCCGGTAAATCGCGGCGGGTGCGTTGAGGTTGTTCACGACCAGATCGAGCGCGCCGTCGTTGTCCAGGTCGACGTAGGCGGCTCCGTTGGAGAACCCGGGCTGCCCCAGTCCCCACGGGTCCGCCATGTTCGTGAACGTCAGATCGCCGTTGTTGCGGTACACACGGTTCGCGAGCGGGATGTGCGGCATCTTCTCGAGCAGCGGCGTCAGGTTCTGAGGGGTAATCCCCGCCGCGAGCGACGCCTGGACGGCCTCCTGGCCCACGAGGCTGATGTAGTCGAGGTCGTTGGGCCGGCGGTAGATCCCGCTGGTGATGAACAGGTCTTTGTAGCCGTCGTCGTCCAGGTCGGCGAAGAGGGGGGCCCAGCTCCAGTCGGTGGCAAACACGCCCGCGAGGTAGCCGATCTCGCTGAAGCGCACCGTCCCGCCCACCAGGCCGCGGTTCAGCTGCAGCGTGTTGCGGGCGTACTGTGCATGGTACCCGGCCTTGAGCCGCAGGTTGAAGATGGTGAAGTCTTCGGCGCCCGCCGAGGTGTTGAGGATGTCCTCGCGTTCGGGCAGCATGTCGAGGACGACGATGTCCGGACGGCCGTCGTTATTGAAATCCGCGGCGTCAACGCCCATCGAGAAGCGGCTGGTATGCCCCGTCGCCCGGGCGATCGACTCGGTGAACGTGCCGTCACAGTTGTTGATATAGAGGAAGTCGTTCTCCTGGAAGTCGTTGGCGACGTACAGGTCGGGGCAGCCGTCGAGATTCACGTCGCTCGCGACGACGCCCAGACCGTATCCCTCGACGCCGCCGTAGATGCCGGCCTGAGCGCTCACATCGACGAAGTGGTTCCCGTCGTTCCGGAACAGACGGTCTCCCGCCTTCGCGTTCCGCACCGTGCGGCTCGTGCTCGGGCTGGCGGCGCGCTCGGTGTGGGTCGAGTTGTTCAGGAGGTACATGTCCAGGTCGCCGTCGCCGTCGTAATCGAAGAAGGCGGCCTGCGTGGAATAGCCGGCAAACTCGACCCCGTATTCCTTGGTGCGGTCGGTGAACGTTCCATCTCCGTTGTTGATGTAGAGGACGTTGCGGCCGTGCATGCCGAGGTAGCTCACGCCGGAGACGTAGATGTCGAGCCGCCCGTCGCCGTTGACGTCGGCCATCGTGACCCCGGACTTCCAGCCCTCGGGGTCCGCCACACCGGCGTGCTCGGTGATATCCTCGAAGTGGAAGTGCCCGGTGTTGCGATAGAGGTGGTTGGACCCCAAGTTCGACGTGAAGTACAAATCGGGCAGGCCGTCGCCATCGACGTCGCCGGCCGCGACGCCGCCGCCGTTGTAGTAGTACAGGTAATTCAGGATGTTGAAGGTGGTGTCTTCGGGCAGTGCGTTGACGAACGCGACACCGCTCGCTGCGGGTGCGACCAGATCGAAGAGGGTCCGATCGGCGGTTCGCGTACAGCTCGCGCCTGACACCGCGCTGGCGAGCAGGATCAATCCCGACAGGTGACGATGCAGAGCCGGCATGCAGGAGGCTAGTTCCCCGCGCGTTGCGGCGGAACCGGCAGGACGAGCGTGAACGTGCTCCCTTCTCCCAGCTCACTCTCCACCTGTATCGTGCCGCCGAAGATGTGCTCGGTGATTTCGCGCACGACCGCGAGCCCCATGCCCGAGCCGAAGCCCGGGAGCTTGGTGGTGAAGCCGGCCTCGAGGATGCGGTCCCGGTGTTCGGGCGCGATGCCGACCCCCCGGTCCTGCACCGCCAGGTGGAGCGAATCGGCGACCCGCCGCAGTGTGACCAGGACGGTGCCGTTGCGCTTTTCCGAAGCGTCGACGGCGTTGCGAATCAGGTTGGTGACGACCTGGTACAGGGCGTTGGGGTCGCCCGACAGGTAGGCCGGCTCCGTCGTGGCCTCCCAGCTCAACGCCACGCCCCGTTTGTGGGCGAGTGGGCGCTCGAGGGTGACGCACGAGCGGACGACCACGCCCAGATCGAACCGCGAGACCTTGCCGGGTTCCGGGCCGGGGTGATGCAGTATGGCCCGCAGGTAATCGGTGGCCCGCTCGATACCCTTCGCGGAATTCTTCAGGTCTTCGAGCAGCGGCGTCCGAAATTCGGGACCGAGGAATGAGGCCGCGGTGACTGCGGCGATGGCGAAGGCGAGGTTGCCACCCGCCACGGTCAGCTGGTTTCCCACTTCGTGCGCGATCACACTCGGCTGGCGGGCGTGCTCCCAGGCCGCCGCCGCTGGAGAGAGCCGCTCCTTCGGCCCCGCCCAGGCATCGAGCGTGCCGAGGCACAGGCCGGCCAGCTCGAGAATGAGGCGCTCACGACTGCGCCGCTCGATGCCGCCCGGCGGCGGGTCCGGCGGGCGGGAGCGGACCGGCGCCACACACCAGCGTCGCGCATCGTCCAAACGGCAGCCGATCCAGCGGCTCCCGGCGGCGATCGGGGCACCCCACTGGCGTAGCGTCGCATCGAGATCGCTCCGCGTGGCGTCCGAGGGGAGCGTCGGCACGTTGCTCGCGAGCGGAGCGACGCCGGTCCCGGGGGTGACCTCCCAGAGCGTGACCTCGCGACCGGCGAGCGCCACGCCCGCCTGTCGCAATACCTCGCGCCGATACTCCGCGGGGGCGTTCACGTGGGGGAAGTTCGGTTGTTTCGGGGATTCCGGGAAGGGCGGCGAGTCACGACTTGCGCAGCATCCAGTACACCAGGCCGTTCAAGTCCGCGAGACCGAACGTCAGCGCGACCTTCTTGCCGCCATGCACTTCTGAGTTGTTGCCGGGGAGGATCCGGAAGCCGATGCGCAGCTTGTCGGCGAGCAGGTAGGCGGTGACCGGCACCGCCCATACCGTCGCTTCGGGGTTCCCGGGCGGGCGGCTGCGCCAGTTCCCGAAGACCTCGACCCCGGTTTCGAGCCCCGACCAGACCGCGCTCGAGCGCTTCCAGTGGAGGGTCGGTCCGATCACATAGTGCATCCGGTCGAGGCTCGTGGCGGAGCCACCCGTCACGTGGAGCGGGGCTGCCGTCAGGCCGACGGCGAACGATCGGCCGAGGTGCACGGTCGGCCGGTACCCGACCTCGAAGGCCGCGTTGAAGAGACTGACCGTCGCATAGTTGGGAACGAGCGTCGCGATCCACCCCCGGCCCGAGCCCCGCGGCACCGATGAGGTGTTGGGCTCCAGGCCGCGGCGGTAGCGGTAGCCGATCCCCGACTGGTACAGCGCCTCGCTCAGCGTCGCGACATCGGTCCACGCCGGCTCGCCTGCCTGCCGCCGGGCCCGCTCCACGCGCCACATCTGGTGCAGCATGAGGCCGATCTTGCCCGCCATGAACCGTTCCGGGTTGGCGACGAAGGCCAGCAGGCTCTCGCTGGCGTCGCAC
>JBGPIW010000252.1:0-4544 GCA_041485045.1 Gemmatimonadota bacterium
CGACAAGAACATCTTCGAGATGAGTTTCCGGGAGCGCCGCCGTTACCGTATCGACGAGCTGCCGCGTGACCTGCACGAGGCGCTGGAATGTCTGGAGAAGGATCCGGTGATCCGCGAGGCGTTGGGCACGCACATCTACGAGCGGTTCCTCGAGGCCAAGGGGGAGGAGTGGCAGGAGTACATTGGGCAGGTGAGTGAGTGGGAGCGGGAGAGATATCTGCGGCAATACTGAAAGGCGTCAAGGAGAAAGGCGTCAAGAAGAGGGGCGTCAAGAGAAAGGGCGTCAAGAGAAAGGGCGTCAAGGAGAAAGGCGTCAAGGAGAGACGTTCAGTATTGGGGTGGAGGGTGCTGATGAAGTCGCGAAAGCATTTTGATGACCAGCGCGGTTCGGTTCTCCAGCGCACGCAGATCACGCTCTTGTGCCACGTCCACCATGCGGGCGACTCTCAATTGCGCCCGCAGTTCGTTCGCTGAGCCCTTCGCATAACCGATGAATTGGCGGAATTCTCGCACTGTCGTCCGGCCGCATGCTTCGGCGATATTCGATGGAACCGAAAGCGCGGCGCGTACGATCTGGTCTCCCCGGGAAAGGGCGCCGGGTCCACGGAACGCCCGGGCCAGTCCGATGACCTGAGTCGCGACGCCGGTTGCGACGTGCTGGACCAACAGACGATCAGGGTGCGCACGGAGTGCCATGACCGACCATAGGACGTCCGGATCCCAGCCGTGGTACCGTTTTTACGCCTCCCCTCGACGTATTCTCTCGACGCTTTTCCTCTTGACGGTGTTCGGTTGTGACATCCTTCCCCAGAAGGGCGACACCATAGGCGAACAGCGCCAAGCCCAATGGCTTCCCGCCGCCCGCCTCGTCGTCGATACCGATCCCCACCTCACCCTCGTCCGGCTGCGCGCGGTGCCGCTCGATTCCACCCGCGGTGGCCATCACGTGCTCTTGGCTCGCTTCGAATTCAACCCGAGTCCGGCCGAGGGGGATGAGTACGCCCTGGGCGTGGCGCTGGATTTCGGAGACATCCGCGCATGGCGGCGCGGGACGACCTATGCGCTCGGGCCGCTCGGCATTCCGGCCTACGGCACGGTGACCTGCCTGTGCCGGCCGCTGAAGCCCGACTCCGTGCGAGGGACGCTCACCATCTCCCAGCGCGGCATCGCGCAGATCTTCGGCCGGATCGACGCCACGCTATTCTTCTCGGCATGGGACGACTCGACCCACCACGAGAGCTACCGGCTGCGCCAGCGCATCGACGGCGTGCGATGAGGGCGGCGGTGACGGCGGTGCTGGCATCGGTGGCGGGGCTGGGTCGTCTCGCCGCCCAGAGCCAGGCCGACCCGACGATCGATACGGTGATCGTCGTGTCGCGCAACGTGTTCGATCCGCCGGGCGGCACGCCGCGCTTCGTGGCACATTTGGGCAACGCGTTACATATCACGACTCACCCGGGGGTCATCCGTCGCCTGCTCCTGCTCGGCGTCGGGATGCCGCTCGATTCCGCCCGGATGGTCGAGGCTGAGCGGTATCTGCGCGAGCTCGGCGTGTTCCGGGCGGTGCGGCTGGATACGGTGCGCGTGGGCGAGCGCCTGGCGCTGCGCGTCGAGACGGCGGACGGGTGGAGCACCTCACCGCAGCTGAATTTCGCGAGCGCGGCGGGCTCGACCACCTGGAGCGCCGCGTTGGTGGAGAAGAACTTCCTCGGCACGGCAACGCTCGTGAGCGTGGCGTACGGGCGCAATCCCGACCGCAGCTCCTTCGACGTCCAGTTCGCGAGCCCGGGTCTGTTGTTTCATCACGCCCCCTTGCTCGTCGCCTACAGCAATCTGTCCGATGGCCGACTCGGGGCATGGAGTTACGGCGTGCCGTTCTATCGGACGGACGCGCGCTGGTCGCTCGTGATGGACGGCGAAGCGGCGAACCACCGGGTGCTCGAGTTCCGGGGTGATTCCCTGCGCGACAGCGTTCGGCGGCGAGCGTTGGCGTTCTCACTCGCCGGCGGCGTGGCGCTGCATGCCACGGGGCGGGGGTACGTGCGGCTCTGGGCCGGGGCCGGCTGGCGGCGCGAGGACTTCGACGTTGTAACCGGCGCAGCCTCCACGTACTCGGGCTTCGGCACGGTGGGTGTTGGGGTCGACGCGGCTCGTGTACGCTATGCGGTGTTCGAGCACCTGAATGGGTTCGGTCGGCGCGAAGACGTGGACCTCTCTTCCGCCGTGCGCCTCGGGGTCTGGGCCGCGCCGCGTGCCTGGGGTTACTCCGGTCGCGCGGCGGGGCTCGGGCCGGAGCTGCGATGGCAACTGGGGACGCGGTGGCGCGGCGGGCTCGGCCTGCTGCGGGGCAAGGCGCACGGGGTGTTCGGATCGGCGGGGCTCGACTCGGGTCTCGTACGCGCGACCTTGGACGTGGCCAGCCTGGCGCTCCCCCGTCAGGCGCTCCTCCTGCATGTGGAGGGCGGGGCACTGCGACATCCCAAGCCCGGCGCGGCGTTCGACCTCTGGTCCACCGAGAATGGACCGCGCGGGTTCGGGGCGCATGAGTTCACGGGGACCCGGATGCTGTATGTCATGGTCGAGGACCGCATACTGGTCGCGGATGAGCTGTGGGGTCTCGTCGGTGTCGGGGCCGCGCCCTACTTCGAATACGGCGGGGCGTGGTACCCGGGGGATTCCACCCGGCTGGGCGGTAACGTCGGGCTCGCGCTTCGCCTGGGTTCGCCACGCTCGGTGCGCGGCGACGTGGCCGAGATCGATGTGTCGTGGCGGTGGCGCGACGGACTGTCGGGCAGTCCGTGGGCGTTGACCTTCCGGAGGAGCTTCACCCTCAAATAAGGTGCTCGATCAGCGCCACGGCCCGATCCAGGGCGGCGCGTTCGGGCACAGCTAACTGATTCAAGCGAGGCTCCATGACGGCGGCTACGGAGTTCGGGTTGCGGGGGATCAGACAGATCGCGGTGAACGCCAAGAATCTCGAGCGCGCGATCCGCTTCTATCGCGACATCCTGGGGATGCGCTTCCTGTTCGAAGCGCCACCGCAGATGGCGTTCTTCGATTGCGGCGGGGTGCGGCTATTGGTCGGGCTGCCCGACCGGCCCGAGATCGATCATCCGGCCTCGATCATTTATTACTCGGTGCCCGACATCCAGGCAGCGCATCAGGTTCTGCAGGAGCGCGGCGTGGCGTTCATCACCGCCCCACACCTCGTGGCGCGGATGCCGGATCACGAGCTGTGGCTGGCGGATTTCCGTGACTCCGAGGACAACATCCTCGCGTTGCTGAGCGAGGTGCGGTCCGCGACCCAGGGTTGACCCGCGCGACTCGCCGTGGGTACCATTCCGTCATGACGCGCTGTCGCATGCACCTGCTCCATAACACTGGGCCGCGAGACCCGGGGAGCGCGCGTACTGGCTGACGCGAATCGAACGCGTCGCATGACAGACCAGCCCGCTCCGCTGCAAGGGAGCGGGCTTTTTCGTGACGAGGAGTCTCGATGAAAAAGCAGTACCTCCTGGCGAGTGATTTCGACCAGACGCTGAGCTTCAACGATTCGGGCATCATCCTGAGCGAGTTGCTCGGGACCTCGGGCTTCCCCGAGAAGGTGGCGGCTCTGGCGCGCCTCAACCTGGTCCAGCAGGGTGCCGAGCTCGCCTATCTGCTCCGGCACGATCCCGAGTATCGGCGGGTGCGAAAGGCCGATCTGGTGGAAGTCGGGCGGCGCGTGCGTCTGAAGCGGAACGTACGGCTGCTCACGACCATGCTGGCGGAGGGTATCAACGGCCACCGCTTCGAGTTCTACGTGATCTCGGCAGCGCCCGAGGAGGTCGTGCTCGCGGCGCTCGACGGTATCGTGCCGGCGGATCACATCGTGGGCACGCGGTTCGACTGGGACGCCGGGTCGGGCGAGATCGCGTCGGTGACTCGCGTAGCCGCCGGCTTCGGCAAGGTCGCGGCGGTCGAGGAGCGGCGTCTGCAGCTCGCGCTGCCGCGCGACCAGGTGGTGTATGTCGGGGATGGCCAGTCGGATATCCCGGTCATGCTGCACGTCAACCGCGGTGACGGGTTCACCATCGCGGCGTCCGAGGCGCGCGAGATCGCCCAGATTGCCAAGCGTACCGTGATCAGCGACGACGTCCTCAGCGTGCTCGTGCCGATCCTCGAGGAGATCCTGGCGTGGGGGCCGACCCAGATCCGGGCGCTGTTCGAGAGTCAGGGGCTGATGATCCAGGAATGGGACCGGGTGCGGACCGACTGGCTGACGTTTCGCAGCGACAGCGAGAGCGGCGCGAATGCCGTGGAGGAGGGATAATGGCCGACTGGCTCGGGTGGCTCGCGACCGCAGTGTTCGTGACCTCGTATTTCACGAAGGGGACAGTGTCCCTCCGTCGCGTGCAGGGCGTCGCGGCCAGCCTGTGGGGAGTGTACGGGATCCTGATTCACGCCCGGCCCGTCATCGTAGCCAATCTGATCGTGGCGGGCGTCGCGATCGCATCGTCGTTCCAACGGAGACGCCACGATCCGACCTTCCCTCCGGCGCCCTA
>JBGPIW010000253.1:0-4517 GCA_041485045.1 Gemmatimonadota bacterium
CCCGCGCCGGAATACCCGACCGCGCTCGCGGCTGCGGTGGCGGCTTCGCCCATCCGACGGCGCAACCCTGACGCGACCGCCACCGACGGGGCTTCCTCGATCAACTTCTGGTGGCGGCGCTGGATGCTGCACTCCCGCTCACCGAGGGACACGACGCGCCCGTGGCTGTCGGCGAGCACCTGGATCTCGATGTGGCGTGGCCGCTGGATGTATTGCTCGAGGTAGATGTTCCCGTCCCCGAACGCCTTCGTGGCTTCGCGCTGCGCCGCCTGGAACGCTCCGCGAACCTCGCCGGCGGTGTGTACCACGCGCATCCCTTTCCCACCGCCCCCGGCGGCGGCTTTGAGCAACACCGGAAACCCCATCCGCGACGCCTCCCGCTCGGCGTCAGCCGCGTCGTGCAGCGAGCGGGCGAGCCCCGGCACGACCGGCACTCCCGCGGCTTGCATGCGGCGGCGCGCCTCGGTCTTGTCTCCCATGGCGCGGATCGCCGCGGCGGACGGGCCCACGAAGACCAGGCCGGCGTCCTTCACCGCCTCCGCGAACGTGGCCCGTTCCGACAGGAAGCCATACCCCGGATGGATCGCCTGGCAGCCCGTGCGGCGGGCGGCCGCGATCAGCTTCGCAATGCTGAGGTAAGACTCCGCGGCCGGCGCGGCCCCGAGCGCGACGGCGTTGTTCGCGGCCCGGACGTGCGGCGACAGCCGGTCCGCGTCGGAATACACCGCCACCGCTTCGAGCGACTCCTCGTGGCAGGCCCGGATGATGCGGAGCGCGATCTCGCCGCGATTAGCGACGAGGACGCGGGAAAAGGCCATCGGCTATCGGCTATCGGCTATCGGCTATCGGTCAAGCGATCAGCCAATAGCTGATCGCCGATGGCCGACAGCTGATAGCCGTTCACAGAGGAATGTTCCCATGCTTCTTCGGCGGGTTCTTGTCCCGCTTGCTCTCGAGCGAAGTGAGCGCTTCGATGAGACGCGGTCGCGTGTCACGCGGGTCGATCACGTCGTCCAGGAAGCCCCGCCCGGCCGCGAGATACGGATGGGCGAACTTGGTGCGGTACTCCGCCACCCGTTCTTCGGTCGCCTCCCCCTTGAAGAGGATCTCGACCGCGCCCCGCTCCCCCATCACCGCGATTTCGGCCGTCGGCCACGCGATGTTGTAGTCGCCGCGGATGTGCTTGGAGCTCATCACGTCGTAGGCACCGCCATAGGCTTTCCGGGTGATGACCGTGAGCTTGGGGACCGTCGCTTCGCAATACGCGAACAGCAGTTTCGCTCCGTGCTTGATGATTCCGCCATGCTCCTGGGACACGCCGGGGAGGAACCCGGGGACATCCTCGAACGTGAGGAGCGGGATGTTGAACGCGTCGCAGAATCGGATGAACCGCGCGCCCTTGAGCGACGCGCTGATGTCGAGTACTCCCGCGAGGCTCGCCGGCTGGTTCGCCACGACGCCCACGGGCCGCCCCGCCAGCCGGGCAAAGCCCACAATCAGATTCGTGGCATAGTCGCGCTGGACCTCGAAGAAATCCCCGTCGTCCATCACCCGGCGGATCACGTCGTGCATGTCGTACGGCTTGGTCGCCTCGTCGGGCACGATGTCGAGCAGGGCCTCATCACGCCGATCGGGCGGATCGGCCGAGCCGCGCACGGGAGGGGAGTCGAGGTTGTTCGACGGCAGGTACGAGAGCAGCGTGCGGATCGCGGTGAGGCATTCGAGCTCCGAATCGTACACCAGATGGGCGACTCCCGAAGTGCCGCCATGGACGTCGGCGCCCCCCAGCTGCTCGAAATCCACTTCTTCGTGGGTCACCGTCTTCACCACGTTCGGACCGGTCACGAACATGTAGGAGACGCCCCGCACCATGCAGATGAAGTCCGTGATCGCCGGACTGTACACGGCCCCGCCGGCGCAGGGACCGAGGATCGCGCTGATCTGCGGGACCACGCCCGAGGCGAGAGTGTTGCGCAGGAAAATGCCGGCGTATCCCCCCAGGGAGGCGACGCCCTCCTGAATGCGCGCGCCGCCCGAATCGTTCAAGCCGATGATCGGTGCACCGTTGCGCACCGCGAGGTCCATGACCTTGCAGATTTTTTCGGCGTGCGTCTCGGACAGCGATCCGCCGAACACGGTGAAGTCCTGCGCGAACACGTACACCAGCCGCCCTTCGATGCGCCCCCAGCCGGTGACCACGCCGTCGCCCAAGATCTGCTGCTCGGCGAGACCGAAATCGGTCGACCGATGCGTCACGAACCGGTCCAGCTCCACGAACGACCCCGGATCGAGCAGTACGTCGAGCCGCTCGCGCGCCGTCATCTTCCCCTTCTTGTGCTGCGTGGCGATGCGATCGGCACCGCCGCCCTGCTCCGCGGCGACCCGCTTCTGCTGCAGGAGATCGAGTTTCTCTCGCATGGACATGGGTCGGAATCTAGGGGCTGGGAGACGGATAACACAAAGGGGACGGGAAATCCCGTCCCCCTGTGAAGCCGCCGACCGCGCCGCGCCTACGCGTCTAGGACCGGCACATCCGGTTTCACCACGGGCGGCGCACCCGTGTCATCTTGGGGGAAGCCCGTCGCGGCCAGGACGATTCGATGATGAATCGGATCTACCTCGAGCACCTTGAGGTCCACTGCCTGGCCTTCCTTCACCGCATCGGCGGGATTGTTGATCTCGGGGATGCCGAGCTGCGACATCGGGATGAACCCTTCGATGTCGTTGCCGATGTCCACGACCACGCCCTTGTCCATCAGACGCAGCACCCGGCCTCGCAGCTCCGTGCCGACCGGGTAGGTCTCGCCGATCCGCAGCCAGGGATCTTCCTGCGCCTGCTTGAGGCCGAGCGAGATGCGCTTATTCTCGGCGTCGACGTTCAGGATCAGCACGTCGACTTCGTCGCCCTTCTTGACCACCTCCGAGGGATGCTGCACCCGCTTGGTCCACGACATGTCGGAGATGTGAATCAGGCCGTCGATGCCGGGCTCGATTTCCACGAACGCGCCGAACGAGGTGAGGTTGCGCACCTTCCCCTTCAGGCGCGTCCCGACCGGATACTTCGCGGGCAGCGCCATCCAGGGGTCCTGCTCGGTCTGTTTCATGCCGAGCGAGATCTTCTCTTCCCCTTCGTCCACCTTGAGCACCACGGCTTCGATGGTCTCGCCGATGGAGACAATTTTCGAGGGGTGGCGCACATTGCGGGTCCAGCTCATCTCGGAGATGTGGACCAGGCCTTCGATGCCCGGCTCGAGCTCGACGAAGGCGCCGTAGTTCGTGATCGAAACCACTTTCCCCTGCACCCGCGTGCCGACCGGATACTTCGCGGCCACGTCCTTCCAGGGATGCTCCTGCAGCTGTTTCAGTCCGAGGGAGATACGCTCGCGCTCCCAGTCGATGTCCAGGATCTTGACCTGCAGCTCCTGGCCCAGGCGCACCATTTCGCTCGGGTGGGATACCCGCCCGTAGCTCATGTCGGTGATGTGCAACAGCCCGTCCACCCCGCCCAGGTCGATGAAGGCACCGAAGTCGGTGATGTTCTTCACCACGCCGGTGCGCACCTGGCCGACCTGCAGCTCCTTCATCAGGACTTCGCGCTTGGTCTTGCGCTCGGCTTCGAGCAGCACGCGGCGCGACACGACGATGTTGCGGCGGCGCTTGTTCAGCTTGATGATCTTGAATTCGTAGCTCTGGCCCAGCAGCTCGTCGATGTTCGGCACCCGCCGCAGTGCGATCTGACTACCCGGCAAGAATGCATCGACGCCCATCAGGTCCACCACCACGCCGCCCTTGATCTTCTTGACGAGCGAGCCCGATACCGGCTCGTCCTTCTCGAAGGCCTCGCGGATCTTCTCCCACACCCGCATGAAGTCGGCCTTCTTCTTGGAGAGCACGACGGCGCCCTCCTGATCCTCGAGGTGCTCGAGGTACACCTCGACCTCGTCGCCCTCCTTGAGGCTCTTGGGGTCCTTGAACTCGTCGATCGCAACGGCGCCCTCCGACTTGAACCCGACGTCGAGAATGACGGCGGCGTCGGTGACGCGGAGCACCTTCGATTTGACGATTTCCCCCTCTTCGATGTTCGAGAGCGTTCCCTCGTACATCTCGGACATCGTCGCGATCTCTTCCGCGGAATACTGCTCGTCCATTCCGGAGAGAATGCGGATCGGTGAATGGGGGCGCTTCTTGGGGGCTGGTTCGGGGGTGGAGTCGGACAGGTCCTGCGCTTCGGCCAGCATCGGTTACCGGTTGGGTGTCGGGTTTGATGAGCAGGCCCCGGTGACATCCCAAGGCCATGAACCCGGGAAGGTTACCCAGGGAGGCGTTCCCGCGCCAGCGCGACGACGCGGGCTACCTGTTCTTCCAGGGACAACTGCGTGGAATCCAGCCGCACAGCATCCTCCGCTGGCCGCAGGGGCGCCACCGGCCGGCTCGCGTCCACGTGGTCCCGTGCGGCGAGCGCCTGGCTCTCCCGCTCCACCCGGTCGTCGTCGAGACGGTGGCCGCGCTGACTCAGG
>JBGPIW010000254.1:0-4502 GCA_041485045.1 Gemmatimonadota bacterium
CCGTTCGGCGCCACGTACTGCCACTCGGGGCCGAGCTGGCGATACTCCCAGTTCTTCCAGGTCTTGCCGCCGTCGGCCGACACGCCCCAGCCGTTGCCGACGGTCCCATACCAGACCTCGCCCTGCGAGCCGAACGCGAAGGCGTGAACGAAGTCCCAGGAGATGGAATGCGCGGCGCTGTCGTTGGAGTGCGCGATGTGCTCCCACGCGCTCGCCGTGGGCCTCAGGACGAAGATCCCCTGCCCGTAGGTGCCGACCCAGATCGACGAGTCCGGCCCCCGCGCCAGCGCCAAGACATGGACTCCCCATCCCGTGGAATCGGGGAGCGGCGGGACCTGCTGCGCCGTGAGTGGTGCGCCGAGTAGCAGGCTGATAGCTGACAGCTGATAGCTGATAGCTTCTTTCATCGTTTACTCGGCCCCAGCCGGATTTCCGTCACTGTCACACGCGCCTCTCTGGTCACTGCAAACAACACCGCCTCCGCCACGTCTGCGGGTCGCATCATGTCCTTTCGCTTGCGGAATCCGGGGTTCGAGTCCGGGTCGATTTTGTTCCAGATGTCCGTGTCCGTGGAGCCAGGCGAAACGAGCGTGGTGAGCACGCCGGTATTGGCGAGCTCCAGCGAGAGCACCTCGTGCATGCCGCGGATCCCGTACTTGCTGGCGGCGTAGGCGGAGTTGCCGGGATAGGGGATGTGGTCGCTCGAGGATCCGATCGTCACGAGATGACCCCGACCGCGTTCCACCAACCGCGGGAGGAGAGCACGGACGACGAGAAACGGCCCCAACAGATTGGTGTTGATCGTCTCGGTGAACTCCTCCAGCGTCGTTTCGGCGAGCGGCTTCACGTAGAACACCCCGGTGCTGGTGACGACGATGTCCGGCACGCCGACCTCGACGATCGCTCGAGCAATCACCCGGTCCACGTCGTCGGGCCGGGTCACATCGCATCGCAGCGTCGTTGCGCGCTCGGCCGAGCCGTCGGAGAGCGAGCGGGCCAGACGGATCGTATGGGCGCCGGCGGCGCGCAGTTCGTCCGCGACCGCGAGCCCGATGCCGCGGGAGGCGCCCGTGATCAGGGCCAGCTTGCCGACCAGCGGGCCGGCCGGCGGCATCACGGCAACCAGTTGCCGCCGCCGTGCACCAGACGCAGGAACTCGTCGCGCGTCATGCCGTCGTCGCGGAAGCTCCCGCGCAGCGCCGACGTGACCGTTTTCGAGTTCTGCTTCTCGACGCCACGCATCATCATGCACAGGTGATAGGCCTCGATCACCACCCCGACGCCGAGCGGTTTCAGCACCTCGCACAGGGCGTCCGCCACCTGATCCGTCAGCCGCTCCTGCACCTGCAGACGCCGGGCGAACACCTCCACCACACGCGGGATCTTGGAGAGCCCGACGATCCGCCCGTTGGGCAGGTAGGCGACGTGGGCCCGGCCGAAGAAGGGCAGCAGATGGTGCTCGCACAACGAGTAGATCTCGATGTCGCGCACCAGGATCATGTTCTCATGCTTTTCCTCGAACACCGCGTCGCCGATCACGTCCGCCACCGACATCTGGTAGCCCCGGGTGAGCCACCGCAACGACGCCGCGACCCGAGCCGGCGTGTTGCGCAGCCCTTCGCGTGCCGGGTCCTCCCCCAAGTGCACCAGCATCGAGCGCACCAAGCCGTCGAACTCGCCCTCGGGTACTGGCGTCGTGTGCTCGTCGTGAAAGCTGTGCCGGCTCGCGGACTTCATCTGATCGCGTCCCATCGTCAACTCCCTTCGTAGTCGACGTAGTTACGCTCCGTCTCCCACAACCGGATGCGCGCCAGGCGGGCGGGCGCCACCGCGGGCGCCAGCAGCTGCCAGCACACCACCGCGATGTTCTCGGCCGTCGGGTTGAGACTCTGGAACCAGGGAACGTCGAGGTTCAGGTTCTTGTGATCGAGGTGCCGGACCACGCACTCCTCGGCGACCATCTTGAGACGATGGATGTCGAGCACGTATCCCGTGACGGGGTCGATGTCGCCTTCAACCGAGACGTCCAGGTTGTAGTTGTGTCCGTGGAAATTCGGATTGTTGCACACGCCGAAGACGCGCTCGTTCTCCGCCTCCGAGAACTGTGGATTCCACAGCCGGTGGGCGGCGTTGAAATGCACACGACGGGTCACGGTGCAACGCGGCATGGCTTGTAGCGGCTCCGGCTCGGGGTATCTTCGTCGCACGTGCGATTCCTAAAGCTACTCGCCTCGCTCGCCCAGGCGGGAGGCTCCGCGCTCTCGGCGCTGTGGACCTTCCCCTCCATCCTGGCCTCGGCGTTCCTGGTCGCCTGGGGTGCGGAAGCGGCGCAATTCCTCATGTCCCAGGGCCTCGCCCTGGCGATCCTGGCGTGGCTGCAGACCCTGCCCGAGTTCGCCGTCGAGGCGGTCATCGCGTGGGACGCGGGCCGCGATCCCGTGCGCGCGCACCTGGCGATCGCCAACCTCACCGGCGCTATCCGGCTGCTTTTGGGACTCGGGTGGCCGATGATCTATTTCGTCTTCGTCATTGCGGGACGCCGCCGCGCCCACCAGCGACTGCCGGCGATCAAACTCGAAAAAGAGCACGCGGTCGAGGTCGTCGGCCTGCTCCCGCCCCTGCTGTACTTCATCGTGATCCTGGTGAAGGGCAGCATCGGATGGATCGACGCGCTGGTCCTGCTCGCCCTGTACGGCGTGTATCTCTGGGTGCTGATGCGGAACCCGCCGAAGCAGGAGGAGACGCTCGACGACGCGCCGCGGGTGTCGCAGTGGGCGTACCGGCAGCCCGGGTGGCGGCGGCCGGCGGCGATCACGGGTTTGTTCCTGGTCGGCGGGTTGCTGTTGTACGTCACGGCGCACCCGTTTCTGGAATCGATGCTCGCCGTCGCCGGCATCTTCGGGATCAGCCAGTTCTTCCTGGTGCAGTGGGTCGCGCCGTTTTTGTCGGAGTTCCCCGAGTTCGTCTCGACCTTCAACTGGGCCCGGCGCGTCCGGCAAGCGCCGATGGCGCTCATGAACATCGTGTCGAGCAACATCAACCAATGGACGGTGCTCGCCGCGATGATCCCGCTGGTGTACGGCTACTCCCACCTCCGGCATCACGGCACCTGGTCCGACTTTCCATTCGATCCGGCGCAGCGGATCGAAATCGTGTTGACCCTGCTCCAGACGGCGCTGGGCATCCTGGTCCTGGCGAACATGGAATTCGACTGGCTCGACGCGAGCTCGCTGTTCGTGCTGTGGCTGGCGCAGTTCCTCGTGCCGCATTGGCGCGAAGAGGTGGCGATCGCCTATGGGTTGTGGATGCTGATCTTGTTGGGTCAGTACACGGTCGGGGACCGGAAATTCCTGGCGTGGCGCTACTTTCTAGATACCGTGAGGGATGGAGGACGGATTAGGAGGGACGGGGGACGGGGGACGGGGGACGGGTGAAGCACGAACGGCCGGCACCGCTTGCGCGGCCCGGCCGATCGAGGACAGCAGGAACGGAGAGGATTATTGAAGCCCGAAAGTAATGGCTGGTCCCTCACCGGGGCGTCTGCCTTCCCCCTTTCAGGGGCATGACATCGGTCTCAGTATCTGGGTCCACGATCGAGCTGTTGGCTCAATAACGTGGCTCCCCATCCCCGCTTCTACGATACAAGAGCGCGGGAAAACGTCAAGGAAGAGTTGATGAGAAACCCGTGAGGCCGAAAACCGCGGGTGACACGCATCACCGCATCGGAGGTGTGACGGATGAACCTGTCGCTGCTCGTCGCTGTCGTGATGGTGGTCGTTTGGGGTGCGCTCGTCTTCGTCGTGCAGGTGCCGAGTGGATGGGTGCATCTGCTCTACGTGGGCGCGGTGCTGCTCTTCGCCCGCCGGATTCTGCTGGGGGCCCCGAAGTTCCTGTCGTGACAAGCTGGCGGCCGGCGTGAGCGCGCCGTAACGTTGGGCCCATGCTGGCGGTCAAGCACTGGGACGAAGCCACCGGGCCATTGCAGCTATCCGCGCTGCGGGCGGCCCTGGAGCAGGAAGGCCTGATCACCGCCTGGTGGTCGGAAGTGCCCGGCTGCTCGGTGCCGCAGCACGAGCATCCGTTCCCCGAGGCGCGCTGGGTGTTGTCGGGATACCTGCGCGTTCACGTGGGAGAGGAAATCGTGGAGCTCGGTCCCGGCGACCGGTTGGACCTGCCGCGGGGGACGAAGCACGGGTTTGAAGTGGTCGGACTGTCGCCCGCGATCTATGTGACGGGTTCGACGGACCCCTCGCTGCGGCCTGCCGAACGCCAGTCGTAACGCGCATCGTGCCGCGGCGCGGATTTGCGGTCTTCGCCCTGCTGATCGGCGGAGGTCCGCCGCGGCTCGCGGCCCAGTGCCCGGACGGATCGGCACCGCCGTGCCGTCAGCCCACGCGCGCCGCTTCCCCCGCCGCAAACTCCGTCGCTGTGCTCTACCTCGACAACCTGTCGCCCGACACGACGGACGCGTTCCTGGCGGACGGCCTGACCGAGGAGATCGC
>JBGPIW010000255.1:0-4490 GCA_041485045.1 Gemmatimonadota bacterium
CGGGAGACGCTGATCTTCCCGTATCTGGGCGGCGCCGACTTCGTAGCCTGGTTCGTCCGCACGCATCCCAAGCAGGAGCCCTACGGGGCGGCGATGCCTGTCTCCACCGAGCAGATCCTCCACCCCGAGCGCTACGCCGCCGGCGATGCGCCGGTGGCGCTGTCCTTCTCAGGGTCGACACCCGACGTCGTGCGCTACGAGGATGGGCTGGGCGAGTTCGAGATCGGCGTGCTGTTCAACGTGCTGCTGCGCGACTCGACCGAAGAACGGGGCCAGGTTGCCGCTCAGGGATGGGGTGGGGACCGCTACCGCGTTTACGGGGCGAATGCCGACGCGCTGGTGTGGTACTCTGTGTGGGATGACGCGGCGGCCCGTGACCGATTCGCGTGGACGCTGACCTCCGCGTGGGCGGCGCGTCGCGCCGGGACCGCTGCGCGCCGCTACCGTGTCGACGCGCTGACCATCGATGGACGGCCTGGCGTGCGGCTGGTAGATGCGCCGCCCACGTGGGCGGGCTGGAAATCCCTTCCCGGTGTGAGAATCGTGAAGTAACTGGGGATGTGGGGTAGTGGGGACAGTGGTACTCGACGGTGCGGGATGCACATATGTCACTGTCAGCGGACCACATCCCCACGTCCCCACATCCCCGGTTTCCCACTTGGCTTCCGGTGGTCTCCTAAGTATTTTGCGTGGCTTATGTTTACGGCCCTGACCGAGCGGCTATCCGGGGTGCTCCAGCGGCTCGTCGGTCGGGGCGTGTTGTCGGAGCAAGACGTCGGTGACGCCCTGCGGGACATCCGCCGGGCGCTACTCGAAGCCGACGTGAGTCTCGATGTCACCCGCGATTTCGCGGAGCGGGTGCGCGCGCGAGCGGTCGGAGCGATTCAGCTCAAGTCCGTGAACCCCGGGCAGCAGGTCGTGAAGCTGGTGCATGACGAGCTGGCGGGGCTGCTCGGCGGCACGCGTCGCGATCTGGAGTTCGCGAGTGTCGGACCGACGGTCATCCTGCTCGTGGGGCTGCAGGGGTCGGGCAAGACGACGACCGCGGCAAAGCTCGCCCGCCGACTGAAGCTCGAGCAGAAGGCGCCGTGCCTCGTGGTGGCCGATCTCCAACGGCCGGCCGCGACCGAGCAGCTCCAGCAGCTCGGGGAGCAGATCGGAGTGCCGATCTTCGGGACGGGGGAAGGGGGACGGGGGAAGGGCGTAATCGAGCACGTCCGAGGGGCGCTGCGCGAGGCGGAGAAGGCGCGCTGTCGCACCGTGATCGTCGATACCGCGGGCCGGTTGCAGATCGACGCCGAGTTGATGGACGAGCTCAAGGCGCTGCGTGACGCGGTGCAGCCGCGGGCGGTGCTGCTCGTGGCCGACGCGATGACGGGGCAGGATGCGGTGCGGGTCGCGCGTGGCTTTCAGGAGGGGGTGGGGCTCAGCGGCGTCATCCTCACGAAGCTCGATGGGGACGCGCGCGGCGGAGCGGCGCTGTCGATCCACGGGGTGACCGGTGCGCCGATCCTGTACGTCGGCGTGGGAGAGCGGCCGGATGCGTTCGAGCCGTTCGATCCGGTGCGGATGGCCGGCCGCATCCTGGGACGGGGCGACGTGGTCGCGCTGGTGGAGAAGGCGGCGGCCGCGATCGACCAGGCAGCCGCTCTGAAGCTCGAAAAGAAGGCGCGATCCAAACGCGGCATGGATTTGCAGGACTTCCTGGTCGCGCTGAAGCAGATGCAGAACATGGGTCCGCTGAAGCAGATGCTCGGGTTGCTCCCGGGCGTGCCGGCGAAGGCGCTCAAGGCCCTGCCGGCCGACGACCGGCGGCTCAAGCACATCGAGGCGATCGTTCTGTCGATGACGCCCGCGGAGCGGGCCGATCCGAAGCTGTTGAGCGGATCGCGACGGCTGCGGGTCGCCAAGGGCTCGGGACGGCCCGTGCAGGAAGTGAACCGGCTGCTGGAGCAATTCCAGCAGATGCGCAAATTTCTCCAACGGATGTAAAGGGCGGACGCATGGCAACTCGTATTCGGCTGCGGCGGGTGGGTCGGAAGGGGCAGTCGTTTTTCCGCATCGTGATCGCCGACCAGCGGGCCGCCCGCGATGGGCGCTCGGTGGCCACGATCGGCCACTACAACCCCCGCGCCAATCCGGCGGTGCTGCAGGTCGACAAGGACCAGGCGACGGCCTGGCTCGCCAAGGGCGCGACGCCCACCGATACGGTCCGGTCGCTCCTCAAGCGGGCCGGGGTGTTCGGGTCACGCACCGCATAATCGGCCGGCTGCGCAAACCACACGGGCAACACGGGGAGGTGGCGGTGAGCCCCCTCGTGGACAAACTGGGGGCGTTGCTGCAGCCGAAAGCGCAGGTCTGGATCGTGGACGAGGGACGGCAAGTGCTCGCCGGACCGCTGGTGCTGGCGCGGCGACGCGCGTACCACCGCGAATGGCTGCTCGGGTTTACGGGGGTGACGTCGCGCGATGCCGTGGAGGCGTGGCGAGACCAGTTTCTCGCGGTGCCTGAGGCCGATGCTGGCGGTTAATGTCGTCACCCTGTTCCCGAGCTGGTTCGCCGCGCCGCTCGGGGAGAGCATTTTGGGGCGGGCGGCGGCGCGGGGTCTCGTGCGCTACCGGGTCGTGCAGCTGCGGGATTACGCGCATGATCGGCATCAGACGGTGGACGACACGCCCTACGGCGGCGGGGCCGGGATGGTGCTCAAGCCGGAGCCGTTCTTCGAAGCGGTGGAAGACCTGGGGCCCGCGACGGGATCGCCGATCGTGTTGCTGTCGGCGCGCGGGCGGCCGTTCGGCCACCGCGAGGCGGTGCGCTTCGCCGTCGGCAACGAGTTGACGTTGTTGTGCGGGCATTACAAGGACGTGGACCAGCGCGTCGCGGACGGACTGGGCGCCGAAGAGCTGTCGATCGGCGACTTCGTCTTGTCGGGTGGAGAGCCGGCCGCGCTGTGTGTGATCGACGCCGTGGTCCGGCTGCTCCCCGGGGCGTTGGGGGACCACGAGTCGGCGGCGGGGGATTCGCATTACGATGGTCCGCTGGCCGCGCCGTCGTACACGCGGCCGCCGGTGTATCGCGGGTTGGCGGTTCCCGAGGTATTGTTGAGCGGGGATCACGAGAAGATCGCGGCGTGGCGTGAAGCAACGGCCCGCCGGCTGACGCGCGAGCGGCGTCCCGAGCTGTGGCAGCGGTTGGAATCGGAAGCCAGCGACGCGTAGACGTCACGAGAGGGTACGGGTATGGAAAAGCTGCGAGCAGTCGAGCGAGAAGGCCTCAAGGACAAACTCCCCGCGTTCGACCCGGGGGACACGGTGCGGGTGATGGTGCGGGTGCGCGAGGGCGAGAAGGAGCGTCTCCAGGCGTTCGAAGGCGTGTGCATCGCGCGCCGCGGCGGCGGGATCAACGAGACCTTCACGGTGCGCAAGATCTCGGCGGGCGTCGGGGTGGAGCGCATCTTCCCCTTGCACGCCCCGTCGATCGCGGCGATCGAGCTGGTGCGTAAAGGCCGGGTGCGGCGGGCCAAGCTCTACTTCCTGCGGCGCCTGGCGGGCAAGGCGGCGCGGATTCGGGAGAAGCGCGGAGCCGTCGTCACCGAGTCCAGTCCCGAGCCGACAGCGGAGCGCCCCGAGGCGTGAACGGTCCCCGCCCCACGTTCGAGCGCGAAACGGCGCTCTGGAACGCGGGGCGGGCGATCGTCGCCGGCGTCGACGAAGCGGGCCGCGGCCCACTGGCAGGACCGGTGGTCGCCGCGGCCGTCGTGTTTCCGGCGGGGCAGAAGGCGATCCGAGGGCTCCGGGACTCCAAGCTCTTGCCGCCGCTCAAGCGGGAGCGGCTCGCGATCCTGGTGCGCGCCCGTGCCATCGCGGTCGGGGTGGGGGCGGCGAGCGTGCGGGAGATCGACCGGCTCAACATCCGCCGCGCGACCATCCTCGCGATGCAGCGCGCGCTGAACCGACTCGCGCACGTGCCCCACGACATTCTGGTGGATGGCCTCGCCCTTCCCGAGCTGGGCCGTGCCCACGTGGCCATCGTGGACGGGGATGCCTGCTGCCAGTCGATCGCGGCCGCCTCGGTGATCGCCAAGACGGTGCGCGACCGGCTCATGCGGCTGCTCGCCGCCCGCTATCCGGCGTATGCCTGGGCCGACAACAAAGGGTACGGTACCCCCGAACACCTCGACGCGCTCCTGGTGCTCGGACCGACCCGGCACCACCGGATGAGTTTCGAGCCGGTCTCACAGCTGTCGCTGATCCTCACCTAGCTCGCTTCAAGCCCTTTCGAAACTCCGGTAGCGGCCGAGTATTGAGGATGTCGCCGGCTTCGAGCCCGGCGCGCCGCGCCAGATCCACCGCGTAGCGCATGAATCCCAGGTTCCCCGGGTTGTGGCTGTCGGTCGAGAGCACGAAGCGCACCCCCTGGGCTTTCGCCGCCGCTGCCATCGTATCGGGCAGGTCCATCCGCTCGGGGTGGCCGTCGAGCTCGAGCAGGCA
>JBGPIW010000256.1:0-4489 GCA_041485045.1 Gemmatimonadota bacterium
ATCTCGTCGGCGCCGGCCTCGACGGAGGCCCGGATCTCTTCGAGGCGCTGCGGAAACGGGTTGAGACCGGCGGGGAATCCCGTGGACACCGCGGCGACCGGAATCCCCGAGCCTGCGAGCGCCGCCACGGCCGGGGGCACCAGAGTGTGGTAGACGCAGACGGCGCCGACGGTGATGCCGAGGTCAGCGACCCCGAGGGCTTCGACGAGATCGCGCCGCAGCGGCGCGCGCGCTTTGGCGCAGAGCCGCGCGACGCTGCCGGGGGTGTCGTCGCCCTGCAGGGTCGTCAAGTCGATGCAGGTGATGGCACGCAGCAGCCACGCGGCCTGCCAGTCCCGCTTCACCGTGCGGCGCCGCGGCAAGGTGGCCGCCCGGCGCTCGACCGCGCTGCGGTTCACGCGAATGGCGCGGATCAAGTCGAGATCGAGCGACGTGCCCGGGTTGCGCTGGTCCCCGGCGGGGGGGCGCTGGCTCGCCGGCTCACCGCTTCCCACCGTGGTGGGGGGTCGGGCGCGCCGGATTCTGGTCTCGCCGCGTGCGACGGTCATCGTGCCGGAGAATGCGCCGGGCGGCAGCAAAAGTCAAATGGGACAGTGGCTTGCGACCCCTCCAGGTGATTCCTAGCTTGGGGCCGTGCCCCCCCCTGCTGCGCGCTGCATCGTCGTGGCCGACGCCCACCTGGGTCAGGTTCCCGAGGGGGTGGAACGTGCGTTTCACGCATTCCTCGAGAGCGTGCCCCAGGCCGGCGACGAGCTGCTGGTGGGCGGCGACCTTTTCGATTTCTGGTTCGAGTACCGGTCGGTGGTGCCGCGCCGCCACATCGCGACCGCGATGAAGCTCGGCGCGCTCGTGGCCCGTGGGATTCCGGTCACCTTCCTCGGCGGCAACCACGACCGCTGGGGGGGAGACTTTCTGCGGCGGGACCTGGGGATCGCCTACTACGCGGGCGCCGCGGAGCTGGAGCTCGCGGGCCGGCGCGCCCTGGCGGTACACGGCGACGGACTCACCGAGCAACATTGGAGCGGAGCGCTCACGCACTGGCTGCTGCGGCAGCCGCTGACGGTCGCCGTGTTCCGCACGCTGCACCCCACCATCGGCTTCTGGATCGCCGACAAGCTCTCCGGTACGCTGGCCGACAGCACCAAGGACGCGGCGGTGCTCGATCGCGCCGAGGCGGCACAAGCGTCGTATGCGCAGGCGCTGCTGGAGCGGCGCCCCGAGCTATCGCTCGTTGTCATGGCGCACACGCATCGCGCGCGGCTGGAGCACCGCCCGGACGGGCGCGCTTACCTGAATCCCGGGGCGTTCCTGGACGGCGGGCGCTATGCCGTGGTGACGCGGCAGAGCGTGGAGCTGAAGACGTTTGGAGGCTAGAGCGGGACCAGCTCCACGTCCTGCACCGGTTCCCCCAGAAAGCGCGCACCGAGCCGCCGAAAGTGGGGCTCGTCGTCGGAGACGACGAAACGGTGCGTCGGACCGCCCCCCGGAGGCGCCAACAACGCGCCCGCCTCCAGCTCGCGCCGCACCGTCGCGGCCGTCTCGGCCGCACTGTCGATGAGCCGCACATCCGGACCCATCACGCGCGACAAGAGTGGTTGCAACAGCGGGTAGTGCGTGCACCCGAGGACAAGCACGTCCACGGCCGCGGCCTGGAGCGGCTGCAAGTACTCACGCGCGACGAGCTCGGCCGCCGGGTGGTCGAACCATCCCTCTTCAACGAGCGGAACGAACAGCGGGCACGCCTGCGACATGACGACGAGGTCGGGACGAATCGCCTTGATGGCCCGTTCGTAAGCGCCGCTGGCGATCGTTCCCGCGGTGCCGATGACCCCAATTCGCCCCGACCGGGTGGCGGCCGCCGCGGCGCGTGCCCCCGGTTCGATCACGCCCTGCACCGGCACCGGTGAGCGGTGGCGCAAGAAATCGAGCGCGTGTGCCGTGCTCGTATTGCAGGCCACGACGACCATTTTCACGCCGCGCCGGATCAGGAAGTCCAGGATCTCCGCGCTGTAGCGGCGCACAGTCTCCGGCGACTTGGGGCCGTACGGCACGCGCGCGGTGTCCCCGAAGTAGATGACCGATTCCTGCGGCAGACACTGGAACAGCGCGTGGGCGACGGTGAGCCCGCCGATGCCGGAGTCGAAAACGCCCAGCGGCGCCGTGTTCATGGACCTACGGCAGCGGGAGTCGGAATCCCACGCCTCCCGGGACTACCTGGATCTTCAAGTCGCCGGGAAAATCCCGCAGGTGAGCGGCGACGAACGCTTCGGCCCCCGAGAAGAGATGGTTGAAGCCCCACAGTACCAGCCAATCCTGCACTTCCTGGCGCTTCGCATGGAGGCTCGGCGACCCCGACGCCTCGAAGTACCCGGCTTCTTGATGGGCCTTCAGCGTCATGAACATCGTGGTCCCTTCCCAGATCGTGAACAGCGCCCCGGTCACCTTGCGTCCGGTGACCGCCTGTCCCCACCCTGGGAGGACGAGCGAACGCCACAACGCCCCGACCGGACCGACGAGGTGGGTGGTGTCCGCCGCCGCAGGGCCCTGACGTGCCGACGGGAGGGACTCGGGAGGGACCTGGGCGGTCAGGCGGTCGGACGGTCGGGCGACAAGGCAGAGGGCCAACGTCGCGAGCAAATACCAGAGTCGGCGAACCGACCGGCCGACCGGCCGTCCGCCCGGCCGGCTATCCGCCCGACCGCCCGTCCGCCGCCTCACCGGGCCACCAGCACGTTCAAGCATTTCGGCTTGACGGTCACCGAGCATTCATGGACTCCGGGTTCACGCAGCTCGCCGTCGAGGTGGAGCAGCAGCGGGACCTCGGGCGATCGGATCGTAAGCGTCGTGGCGCGAAACATCGCGACCTGCCGCGTCATGGTCGCGTGCGTGCCGCGCATCACCCGCGGCAACAACGCCAAAAAACGCACCAATCCGATGCGCCGGATGAGGCAGACATCGAGGTACCCATCCGACGGATCGGCCTCGGGGGCGAAACGGTAGTCGCCGCCCGCGGTCGTTCCGTTGCATACTTCCACCATCATCATTCTCCCCTGCTCCGTGAACCCCTTGGCCTGCACCTCGAACAGCGGCGGCCGGAACGTCGCGAACGTCCGAAACACCGGGATCAGGTAGGAAAAGAACCCCTTCAGTCCCGGCATGGCGTTCCGCGTCCGGACCACGGCGGGGCCGAACCCGAAGCCGAGGGAGTTCACGAAGTACTCGTCCCCCACACGCCCGGCGTCGAAGCGCTGGACAACGGCCGTCGCGAGGCGGGCGACGGCGCGGGGAACGGAATGCCGATACACTCCCGCGAGCTTGGCGAAATCATTTCCGGAGCCGATCGGCACGACGCCCAAGGCGGCCTCCGAGCGTGCGGCGAGTAATCCGTTGGCGACCTCATGGACGGCGCCGTCTCCCCCGACCGCGACCACGCACCGCGCTCCGGCGCGCGCAGCGGCCTCCCCGAGCGCGACGCCGTGTCCCGGCCGCTCCGTTTCGACGATTTCCACCGTCCACCCCTGGTGGCGAAAGGCGCGAGCCACCGGGTCCTTCGCGCGCCGCGCAGCGCCCCGACCGGCGGCGGGATTCAGAATAATGTGCGCGTGGCGAGCCCGGCCCCGATCCGGCCTCGACCCGGCGCTCACCGCAGGTAGCGTTCGTTCCACGCCACCTCGAAATCGGACTTGCAAGACGGGCATCGCATCCGCCGCACCCCCGGTGCGAGCGGTTCCCGCTCGGTGCAGAAGGGACAGACGCCGTATTCGCGCGTGAAGCCCTCCGGCGGCGTGGCGATCCAGCTCGCCCGTTGCTGGACGACCGTCCACCGGGCTGGCGGCCGCTTCACGAATTCGAGCAACGCTTTCGCGACCGGGACCGCTCGCTTGTTCACTTCGAGCGTCGCGTGGAGATCTTCGACCTTCAGGACGCGGTACCACGCCCCCCGGCGAATGTGGAGGTTCACGTTCTCGCAAAGTCGGGCATACAAACGGTCGGCCATGACGTGGGAGGGCCCTTGGATCACACGAGGTACGCTTCGTCCCACGCGACCTCGAATTCGTACTTGCAGTAGGGACAGCGCAACCGCCGCACATGCTTGGCGAGCGGCGCGCGCTCGGTACAGCTCGGGCATACCCCGTAGCGCTCGGCGAGTGCGGGGGGCGCCTTCCTGGCGCCACTTGCATCCTGTGTGACGACGGTCCAGCGCGGCGGCGGCCGCTTCACGATCTCGAGCAGGGCGGAGGCGACCAGCACATGACGCCCGTTCACCTCGAGAATCGCTTTCAGACCCTCGACCTTGAGGACCCGGTACCAAGCTCCCCGGCGCAGCCGGATGTTGACGTCCTCACGAAGGCGAGCATACAGTCGTTCGGTCATGGCCGCGCCGAATAATGGGGGTGGAACGCCACGCGTCAAACCCGCGTGGCGGGAGCGTGTAGGAATCGAACCTACCGAGGCCCTTGCGGACCCCAGCTGGTTTTGAAGACCAGTC
>JBGPIW010000257.1:0-4482 GCA_041485045.1 Gemmatimonadota bacterium
CACTACCCCGCGCAGCTCTCGGGCGGCCAGCAACAGCGCGTCGCCGTCGCCCGGGCGGTGGCCGGCGATCCCGCGATCCTGCTCGCGGACGAGCCGACCGGCAACCTCGATTCCTCCAACGGTGAATCGGTGATGGAGCTGTTGCGCGAGCTGCACCGCGGCGGCGCCACCATCTGCATGGTGACGCACGACCCGCGCTACGCCGCCCACGCCGACCGTACGATCGAGCTGTTCGACGGACGCGTGGTCGAAGAGCGGGCGGGGCAGGCCGCCGCGGCCCCACGGATGTGACCGGCCGACAGCGGATTTTCTGACCCCGGACACCTGACACTCGATGCCTTTGGAGACGCTGCTCCAGGACTTCCGCTACGCCCGCCGCTCCCTCGCGCGGAGTCCGGCGCTGTCGCTCGCGGCCGTGTTGACCCTGGGACTCGGCATCGGGGCGAACACGGCGATGTTCGGAGTGGTGGACCAGCTGTTCTTCCGCCCTCCCGCGCACGTGGTGAAGCCCGGCCGGGTGGTCCGTCTGTATGTGACGACGACGACTCCCCCGTTCGGCACTTCCACTTCGGGCCTTGGGACCTTCGCGCGCTACCAGGACTTCCATGATCACGCGCGCAGCTTCTCAGCGGTCGCGGCCTTCGGAAGACCGGACAAGTTCAGCCTCGGTGTCGGTGAGTCCGCGCAGCGGGTGACCGGCGAGATGGTTACGGCGTCGTTCTTCCCGCTGCTCGGGGTGCGCCCCGTACTCGGGCGGTTCTTCTCGCCCGAAGAGGACCGTGCCGGGAGGGGCGATCGCGTCGCGGTTTTGAGCAGCGAGTTCTGGAAGCGGCACTTCGACGCGCAACGGACGGTGCTCGGCACGACGCTGCACCTGGGCCGCAGCGTGTACACCGTGATCGGGGTGGCGCCGGCCGGGTTCGCCGGGATCGGCTTCGAAGTGCCGGATGTCTGGCTGCCGATGAGCGTCACCGCGCCGGAGACGATGGGGCCCGCCGCCTTGAGCCCGAATTTCTGGTGGCTGGACGTCGTGGCGCGCCTTCGGGACGGCGTGAACCCGGCGCAAGCGGACGCCGAGGGGACCGCGCTGTATCGCAGCCGGTTCGTGCAGGTCGGGGACTCCACCGGCGTCGTCTCCCACGGCCCGGTCCATGAGGCGCTCGGCCCAAACGTTGACAGCAACGCCAAGCTGGCCCTCTGGCTCGCAGTCGTGTGCGGGATCGTGCTCCTCATCGGTTGCGCCAACGTCACCAATCTGTTGCTCGCCCGGAGCGTCCAGCGCCGGCGGGAGATCGCGGTGCGCGTGGCCCTGGGCGCGAGCCGCGGACGTCTGGCGCGCCAGCTCCTGGTCGAAGGCGGGTGGCTCACCGTGCTCGGCGGGGCGGCGGCGATCCTCGTCACGCTGTGGCTCGGGCCGGTGCTGCGCGCCTCCTTCCTGCCGGAGGCCACCGTTCTCGCCCCGCTCGACCTGCGATTGCTCGCCTTCACGGCGTCGGCCGTCGTGGTGACGACGCTCGTGGCCGGGTCGGTGCCCGCCCTCCAGGCGAGCGCGCCAGACCTCACCGCGGCACTCAAGACGGGCGCGCGCGAGGGCTCGCGGCACCACTCCGCCACCCGCACGGTACTGCTCGTGGGACAGGTGGCCCTGACCTTGGTGCTTTTGACCGGCGCCGGGCTCTTCATTACTAGTCTCCAGCGAGTGCGCCACCAGCGCCTGGGGTTCGACGCCGAACAGCTCATCTCCGCCTCCGTCGACCTGTCCTCACTCGGCTACGCACCTGCCGACATCAACACCACATACCAGCGGATGCGCGAGCGGTTGCGCAGGCTGCCGGGCGTGACCGGCGCGAGCCTCTCCATCGGAAACCCGTTCGGCTGGTCGTTCGTGGTGTCTCTGGAGGTCCCCGGACTCGACACGCTGCCACAGAGCGGTTCGCCGTACGTCAGTGCCGTGACGGACGACTATTTCCGCACCTTGGGAACCCGCGTGCTGCGTGGGCGCGGCTTCACTGGAGAGGACACGAAGGGCGGGCAGCACGTCGCGGTCATCGCGCAGACCATGGCGCGGCTCTATTGGCCGACCGAGGATGCCATCGGAAAGTGTCTCAAGATCGGCGGCCGCAACCCGCCGTGCACGATGGTCGTCGGCGTCGTGGAGGACTCTCCCCGCAACTCGATCACCGAGGGGGCGACGCCTCAGTATTACGTCCCGCTCGCGCAGGCGGACTCGGTTCTCCGCGCGCCGGTATCGGCCCTCCTGATCCGCACTGCCGGTCCGGCGGCGAAGTGGACCGCCGAGGTTCGGCGCGAGATTCAGGCTGCCGTCCCGAACCTGCCGTATCCCGACATCGACCCCATGCCGAGCTTGTTCGCGCGACAGCTGCGTCCCTGGCGGCTCGGGTCCGCGCTGCTCAGCCTGCTCGGGGGCCTCGGCCTGCTGCTCGCCGCGATCGGACTCTACGGCGTGCTGAGTTACATCGTATCGCAGCGCACGCAGGAATTGGGGATCCGGATCGCGCTAGGGGCCGGGCGACGTGACCTGTTGCGGATGGTGGTGCGTCAGGGGCTGCGCGTCACCTTCATCGGTGTCGCGGCTGGTGCCGCCGGCGCGCTCCTAGCCGGCAAGGCAATCGCCTCGTTGCTGTACGAAGTATCACCCCATGATCCTTTGGTGTTGATCTCGGTCACACTCTTTCTCGTCGTTGTGGCTCTGGTCGCCAGCTACCTCCCGGCGCGCCGGGCGACCCGCGTCGATCCGATGGTGGCGTTGCGGTATGAGTAGGTGCCGGGGGCCACATGCCGGGTGTCGGGGCTCGACGTTCGAGCCCTGGACCGTGATGCCCGCATCGCGACCCCTGACACCCAACCCCTGACCCCAGGCACCTGACGATGGACACCCTGCTCCAGGACATCCGCTACGCGCTCCGGACTCTGCGTCAGAGCCCCGGGTTCACCGCCATCGCGGTGCTGACGCTGGCGCTCGGCATCGGCGCCAACACCACGATCTTCAGCGTGGTCAACGGGCTCGTGATCCGTCCGCTGCCGTTTACCGACGCCGGACGGGTGGACGTCGTCTATCGGACCGATCCCAAGCGGGCCTTCGACCGCGGGTCCCTGTCGTACGCGGATCTGCTGGACCTCCGGGCGCAAAGCCGGTCGTTCAACAGCCTCGGCGCCTACGGCGAAGAGAACTACAACCTCTCGACCGGTGACGAGGTCGAGTACGTGGACGGCTCCGAGGTCACCGCCAACCTGTTCGGGCTGCTCGGCGTTCGGCCGGTCCTCGGGCGGGACTTTCGCGCCGAAGAGGACCAAATGGGACGGGATGGCGTCGTCCTGCTGTCGTACACCTTGTGGCAGCGACGCTTCGCGGGGCGCCGAGACGCGATCGGGCAGACGCTGTCGATCAACGGTCGCCAGCGCACGGTGATCGGCGTGCTGCCGCCCAAGTTCACGTTCCCCTACGTCCAGAAGCTCTGGGTCCCGCTCGTGGTCGATCCAAAGACTCCCCGGGCGCAGACGTGCTGCTACCGCGTCATCGGACGCCGTGCGCCCGGCGTCACGCGAATCCAGGCCGAAGCCGAGCTCCAGGGCGTGGCGCGCCGGCTCGCCGAGCAGTACCCCGAGGCCGACGGCGGCCGGGGCATGCGGGTGGCGCCGTACCGCGAGGAGATCGTGGATCCGGTCACAAAGCTGTATCTGGGCGTCCTGCTCTCTGCGGTTGGGCTCGTCCTGTTGATCGCGTGCGCCAACGTGGCCAACCTGGCGCTGGCCCGTGCCACGAGCCGGCAGCGCGAAATCGCCGTGCGAACTGCGCTCGGCGCGGGCCGGCTCCGCCTGATCCGCCAGTTCCTCACCGAAAGCATCGTGGTCGCGCTCGGCGGCGGTGCGCTGGGCGTGCTCTTTGCGCTCTGGGGCATCAAGCTCTCCAAGCTCGGCATCCTCGAGGAGATTCCCTACTGGGTCCGGTGGGAGCTCAACACGGGCGCGCTCGCCTTCACGGTCGGCCTATCGGTCGTGACGGGACTCGTGTTCGGCACGTTGCCCGCGCTCGAAGCATCCAAGGGCGACCTGCACGCGGCGCTCAAGGAAGGCGGCGGTGGACGTGCCGGCGTCGGAGGGCGCGGACGCCACCGGCTGCGCAACGCCCTGGTCGTCGGCGAGATCGCGCTGTCATTGATGCTGCTCGTCGGGTCCACGCTCATGATCCGCACGTTCCTCAGCATCAGCCGGGTGAACCCGGGCTTCGATCCGAAGCCGGTCCTCACGATGCGGCTGTATCTCGCGGGCGATCGCTACCAGCCGGCCACTGCGCGGATCGGGTTCTACCGGGACGCGTTGCAGCGGCTGCAGGAGCTGCCAGGCGTCGCCGCGGCCGCGGCCTCGAACGGCATCCCGGTGAGCGACAACTACTCCGCGACACCTGTCGTCATCCAAGGGCAGCCGGTCGCTCGGGGCGAGGAGCCGATCGTCGGGTTCCGC
>JBGPIW010000258.1:0-4472 GCA_041485045.1 Gemmatimonadota bacterium
GTTTGGGTGAGCCCCTGGCTCTCGGCGACCTTGGCGATGCCGAAGTCGGTGACGACCGACCAGCCGTCGGCGTCGATCATGATGTTGGCCGGCTTCACGTCGCGGTGCACTACGCCGCGCCGGTGCGCGTATCCCAGCGCGGAGCCGACCTGATACAACACCGCCTGCGCCAGGGGCAACGGCATCTGTCCGAGCTGGTGGACGATCGACTCGAGCGAGCGTCCGTCCACGTACTTCATCACGAAGTACACGATCTCCGGGCTCTCCCGCACTGCGTAGATCGGGATGATGTGGGGATGGCTCAGCGAGGCGGCGGTGCGCGCCTCCAGCTTGAACCGCTCGACCATCCCGGCCGTGCTGAACAGCGCCGGCGACATCACCTTGATGGCGACCTTGCGCCCGAGCGCGATATCGTGCGCCTTGAACACCGAGGCCATGCCACCGTGGCCCAGCTCCCCCAGGACCTCGTATTCCCCCAGCGTGGCGCGCTGCAACGCATCCTGGAGGCTGCCCTGGGAGGTCCCCAGCCGCACCGCCGTAGCAGCGGCCGCGTAGGCCGTGACTACCTGGCCCTGCTGGCCCGAGACGTCCGCGCCGCAATTGGCGCAGGCGCGCGCCCCAGCAGGCACGGGTGTCCCGCAGCGCGGGCAGGTTGGCGCGGTAGCGGTCATGGCTTCAATATATTCCCCGGAGCCCTTCCCGAGGACGGCGACGTGTTCGAACGACAGAGAGCAATGCGCCCCGGCTTGCTGACCCTGGCAGCCTTGCTGGCGGTCACGCAAGTCGGGCAGGCGCAAGGGTCCGCGCAGTCCTCCGACCAGCAGCTCGCCCGGGACCTGCTGGCGGAGCTTGTCGGCATCAACACGACCGCCGAGCACGGGAATACGACTCCCGCCGCCGCCGCCATGGCCACCCGGCTGTTGGGTGCCGGGTTCCCTGATTCCGATGTGGTCGTAGTGGGCGCGGGGGCGCGGAACCGCAATCTGGTGGCCCGGCTTCGCGGCAAGGGGAAGGGCCGGCCGATTCTGCTGCTCGCCCACCTGGACGTAGTGGAAGCGCTTCGCTCGGACTGGTCGCTCGAGCCGTTCACGCTCACGGAGCAGAACGGCTTCTTCTACGGCCGCGGCACGAGCGACATCAAGGACATGGCCGCGATTTTCGTCGCGACGTTGATCCGCCTCAAACACGAGGGCTTCATCCCCGACCGCGACGTCATTCTCGCGCTCACGGCGGGAGAAGAGACCGGGGACGACAACGGTGTGTCGTGGCTGCTCGCCCACCGCCGCGACCTGATCGACGCCGAGTACTGCATCAACGGTGATGCCGGGGATCCGATCGAGCGTGCGGGGCACCGGATCGCACGGGTGGTCGAGGCGAGCGAGAAGGTGTACCAGGATTTCCGCCTCGAGGTGCACAACCCCGGAGGCCACAGCTCGATGCCGGTACCGGACAACGCCATCTATCGTCTGGCGGCGGCCCTGGAGCGGCTGGCCGCGTTCCGGTTCCCGGTCAGCCTGAACGCCGTGACGCGCTCGTATTTCGACCGGATGGCGTCCACCCAGCCACCGGATATCGCGGCGGACATGCGCGCCGTGTTAGGGAATCCCCTCGACTCGGCCGCGGCGACGCGCCTCTCCGACCGCTCGCCGCTCTACAATTCCATCCTGCGGACGACGTGCGTTGCCACCCGGCTGGAAGGCGGGCATGCGAACAACGCCTTGCCGCAGACCGCCCGCGCGGTGGTGAACTGCCGCATTTTGCCGCAGGAGTCCATGGCGCAGGCAGAGGCGACGCTGCGGACCGTGGTCGCGGACCCGGGCGTCGCCGTGATCCCGATCGATACCGCGATCCCCTCGCCGCCGTCTCCCCTGGTGCCCGCGGTGTTCGGGCCGCTCGAGCAGGTGACGCACGCGCTCTGGCCGGGTGTTCCGGTGATCCCCAACATGGAGACCGGAGCGACTGACGGCTTGTTCCTGCGCAATGCGGGCATGCCGGTCTACGGCGTGTCCGGGGTCTTCCTCGACGCCGACGACATCCGGGCGCACGGGCGCGACGAGCGGATCGGTGTGCGGCAGTTCTACGAGGGCGCCGAATTCACGTATCGATTCGTGAAGGCGTTGAGCGGTCCCGCGCCACGGTGATGCGGGTTTGCCTCTCCGCCTGACCGGTCATATCATACGTCCCTCGCTATTCCCATGGAGTCGTGCATGCCGCGCAGGGTAGCGCTTGCCGTGGCCGCGCTGGTCGCCCTGACCGCACCGGCGCGGGCGCAGAATCTTCGCCAGCAAGTCAGCCAGCTCTTCACCTTCGGCAACTGCGGTGAAGTCGTGTGCCTCGACACGACCGTGTTGTTCGGACATGGGAGCCACTTCATCCCCGCCAGCGAGGCGGTCGGCAGGACGCTGATCACGTTCCTGTCGACGTCGATCGGCACCAGCGTCTCGAATACCCCCATCAGCTCGGCCTCCAGTGGCACGACGTTCAAATTCGAGGGCGGCGTGCCGGTGAAGACCTCGACCTCGGCGGGCCCCGTGTTCGGGGAGCGCGCCCAGACGCTGGGTCGGGGGCGCTGGTTCGCGGGATTCAACGTCACGGCGATCGACTTCGCGCGGCTGCGCGGCGTGCCGCTCGACGACATCTCGCTCACCCTGCCGCACCAGGACGTCAATGTGCCGGGGTTTCCACGGGACACGCTCGGGGCGCCGGCGTTCGAGAACGACATCATCGCCGTCAAGACCCGGATGAACGTGCGTGTACTGGTCGCCGCGGTGTCGCTGAACTACGGCTTGGTGGACGGGGTGGACCTCGGCGTCACCGTGCCGATCGTGCGCACCGCGGTGTCGGGGCAAAGCACCGCGACGATCGTGCTGGCGGGCGGCGATACGCTGCACCGTTTCAGCGGGACGGGGACCAATCCGGTGCTGACCTCGACGTCGACGGTAGACGGCTCCGCCACCGGCGTGGGCGACATCGAGGGGCGGTTGAAGATCAACGTCGCCCAGACCGATCGGATCGGCGTCGCCCTGGTCGGCTTCGCCCGCTTCCCGACCGGGGATGCGGACAATCTCCTGGGGGCGGGCCGGTTCAGCGGTCGGGCGATCGGCGTCGTGTCCGCCCGGTTCGGCGATTTCGGCCCGCACGCCAGCGTCGGCGTGACCGTCCGCGACGCGACCGACGTGAACAATTCGGTAGAGGCAAACGCCGGCTTCGACACCCTGGTGTCGCCGTGGGCCTCGATGGCGTTCGACCTGCTCGGCTCCTGGGTGGTGGGGAAGCAGAAGATCGATGTCCCGGCGCCGGTCGTGTTCCTCGCGCCGGCGCGTCGCACGCTGGCCGTCACGAACATCCCGTCGCAGCAGGACGATCTGCTGAGTCTCTCGCTGGGCTTCAAGTTCCGCACCCGCGGGGGGATGCAGTTCGTGACCAACGCCCTGATGCCGCTGCGCGATTCGGGGCTGCAACCGACCATCATGTGGACCGGTGGCGTGGAGTACAACTTCTAATGCACCCCGGAGCCTCCATGCCGCGTCGCCTGCTCGTCCTCGGCCTCGTCTCCCTGACCGCCGCCGTCCGCACGCTCGGCGCACAGTCGCCGCGGGACGCGATCAACCACCTGTTCACCTTCGGGGTGTGCGGGCAACCTCTTTGCCTGGACCTCAAGCCCGACTCGATCTCGGGCGTGAATCACGGCACGCATTTCATTCCCGCCCTCGAAACGTCCGGCGGCACCGTGATCTCGTTTCTCACGTCGGCGATCGGCTTCAGCGTGTCCAACACGCCGATCACCTCCTCGTCGGGCGGAACGACGTTCCGGTTCGAGGGTGGCGTTCCGGTGCAGACCTCGACGTCCGCCGGCCCGATCCTGGGCGAGCGGGCGCAGACGCTCGGCCGGGGACGCTGGTTCGCGGGCGTGGATTTTTCCGCCGTGCGGTTCGAGCGGCTGCGCGGCGTCGGGCTCAACGACATCACCTTCAATTTTCGGCACCTGAACCGGCCGCCGCTCGACTCGGTGGGGTTCCCGGATTTCGAGCGTGATTTTATCCAGATGAACCTGCGGCTGGCGGTGGATCTGATGGTCGCGTCGTTTACGGCGAGTTACGGCCTGACCGACGGCATCGACGTCGGCGTGGCGGTGCCGTTCGTGCGCACCTCCGTGTCGGGTCAGAGCACTGCGCAGATTTTTCTGGCGGGCGGTGATACGCTGCACCACTTCGGCGGCACCGGCACGAATCCCGTGCTGACCTCCTCGGCGCAAGCGGCGGGGATAGCCAGTGGACTGGGAGACATCGAGGGACACGTCAAGATCAAGGTGAAGCAGGGTGAGCGAATCGGCATTGCGCTGCTCGCCTCGGCGCGCTTTCCGACCGGGAGTGAGAGCGACTTGCTCGGTTCCGGCTCGTTCAACGCCCGCGGCCTGGGCGTGGTGTCGGCCCGACTGGGCACGTTCAATCCGCACGGCGCGGTCGGGTACA
>JBGPIW010000259.1:0-4469 GCA_041485045.1 Gemmatimonadota bacterium
CACCCAGCTCACGGGCGTGCTCCATAACCGCAAGCGTTTCCTCCTTGGCGGGCTCTTTGGTCTGCCGGTCGCGCACCAGCTCGACCCCCAGCATGAGCCCCATCCCGCGCACGTCGCCGATCAGACGGTGACGCGTGGCCAGCTCCTGGAGGCCCGCCTTGAAGCGTCCCCCGACGATGCGGGAATTCTCCTGCAGCTGCTCCTCGTCGATCACCTCGAGCACAGCGAGCCCGGCGGCCATAGAGACGGGATTGCCGCCGTAGGTGTTGAAGTGGATCCGCTGGGTCAGTTTCTCGGCGATGTCGCGACGCGTGGTGACCGCGGCCAGCGGCAGCCCATTGCCGATGCCTTTCGCCATCGTGACGATGTCGGGGACGACGCCCCAGTTCTGGAACCCCCAGTAGTGCGCTCCGGTACGACCGAACCCCGACTGCACCTCGTCGGCGATGCACAGCCCACCGTGCTCGCGCGCGATCGCATACGCCTCGCGCAGGTAGTTCGGCGCTCCGTGCGTCACGCCCCCCACGCCCTGGAACGGCTCGGTGAGGAACGCAGCGATTCGCCCGGGCGTGGAGAATCTGATCAATTCCCGAATGTCCTCGGCGCTCTGCGTCGCGATCTGCTCCGGAGTGCCCGTAAACCGACTGCGATAGGGGTCGGGGCAGAGCGCATGATGGATGCCGCTGTTGACTTGGGTCGGGAACTTCCAGGTGTGGTGCGAAGTGAGAGCCATCGCCGCGGGTGATCCACCGTGATAGCCGTTGCGCAGCGCGATGACGTCGCTGTTGCCGGTATAGAGCCGGGCCATCATGATCGCGAGATCGTTAGCTTCACTGCCGGAGTTGACGAAGTACGTGACGTCCAGCCCCGGCGGCAGCTTGGCGGCAAGCCGCTTGGCGAATTCCCCCATGAGCGGATGGAGATAGATCGTCGTCGCATGGGCCAGCATCGCGGCCTGCTCCTGCACGCGCTTGGTCACTTTCGGATGCGCGTGCCCGCAGGACACCGTGACGATGCCGGCCAACAAGTCCAGGTACCGCTTGCCGGTCTCGTCGAACAGCCATTGCAGGTGCCCCTCGACCAGCATCAGGGGTTCTTTGTAGATCGTGAAAATGGCCGGGTTGGCGTATTGCCGCCGCGTGGCGAGCACCTCGCTGCGCGCCGGCCCGGTGTACGGCCTGGGCACGTGCGGGCAGGGCGGCATCGTGAGCCGGGTGGATGTCGAAGTGGTCATTGGTCCAATCCTGCCGAGGCTCGCCGCTCCTGTCAATGCGGCTATCTTCGCAGCCGATGATCGACCGTGCCCGCCTCGAAACGAGTCTCGCCGCCGAGGAGCGGCGCTTCGTGGACACCCACCCGCGTTCGCACGCGCTGTTCGAGCGCGCATCCCGCTCGATGCTGGCAGGCGTGCCGATGCCGTGGATGGCGCGCTGGCCGGGCGGGTTCCCGGTCTTCGTCGAAGAGGGGCGCGGGGCGCACTTCGTCGATGCGGATGGACACGTCTATCTGGATCTCTGCCTCGGGGATACCGGGGCGATGACCGGGCACGCGCCGCCGGCGGCGGTCGCCGCGATCGCCGAGCAGGCGCAGCGCGGCATCACCTTCATGCTGCCCGACGAGGATGCGATCTGGGTCGCCGAGGAGTTGGCGCGACGCTTCGGCCTCCCGTTCTGGCAGTTCGCCCTCACCGCGACCGATGCCAACCGATTCGCCCTCCGGCTCGCCCGGCTGATCACCGGCCGCCCTCGAATCCTCGTCTTCAACTGGTGCTACCACGGCACGGTGGACGAGGCGTTCGTGACGCTCGGTCCCGACGGCCCGGCTCCACGGCCGGGGAACCTCGGTCCAGCGATCGACCCGGCGGTCACCACCCGGGTGGTCGAGTTCAACGACATCCCCGCGTTGGAGAGCGCCCTCGGGGCGAAAGACGTGGCGTGCGTGCTGGCGGAACCGGCGCTGACGAACATCGGCATCATCCTGCCCAACCCGGGCTTTCACGACGCGCTGCGGGCGCTGACGCGTCGCACCGGGACACTGCTGATTCTGGACGAGACGCATACCATCTGCGCCGGCCCGGGAGGGTACACCGCGGCCCACCAGCTCACGCCCGACATCCTCACCCTGGGCAAGCCGCTCGGGAGCGGCGTCCCGTGCGGCGCCTACGGGTTGTCGGAGGAGGTGGCTCGGCGCGTGCAGGCGCGGATCCGAGTGGACGAGTCCGACACGGGCGGCATCGGTGGAACGTTGGCGGCCAATGCCCTCAGTCTCGCCGCGATGCGCGCCACGCTGGAGCACGTACTGACCGGCGACGCCTTCGCGCGGGCGGTGCCGCGCGCCGAGCAGTGGGAGCGTGGCGTGGCGGGAGTGATCGCCGAGCTTGGCCTTCCATGGATCGTGAAGCGCCTGGGGTGTCGGGCTGAGTACTGGTTCCGGCCGGCGCCCCCGCGCAACGGCGGTGAAGCCGCGGCGGCCGCCGATCCGCAGCTCGATCGCTACATGCACCTGGCAGCACTGAACCGCGGTATCCTGCTCACGCCGTTCCATAACATGGCGCTGATCGCACCCGAGGTGACGGCAGCGGACATCGACCGGCACACAGAAGTGTTTCGCGAGAGTGTGCAGGCGATCGTGGGGTAGGGGACGTTTAGCGTCGTACCGTCGTACCGTCGTACCGTCGTAGCGTCGTAGCGTCGTGGTGCCGATCCTCACTCTCCCGCCGGTCGATCGATCCTCTCATAGCGTGTCTGTGCAGCAGCCCGGTCCGCTGGGTCGCCGAAGATCTTGTCCCCGTCGAAGCGCCCGTTCTCGATGAAGATCTCGGAGATCTTGCGTCCGGCGGTGACGCTCCCCGCCAGGTGCACGCCGGGCACGCTCGTTTCGAGGGTGTCGGGATTGAGCGTGGGCCGTCCGGTGGCCGGATCGAATGCGATGCCGATGCGCGCGAAGAGGGCGAAGTCGGGGTGGAAGCCGATCAGCGCGTACACCCGATCCGCGGGAAGTCGCTCGGCGCCGCCGTCGGCCCGGCGAATGCCGACGTCCCGCGCGGTGATGTCCTCCACCTGCGCGCCGAACCGCGCCGCGATCTCTCCGGCTTTGATCCGGTTCAGGAGATCGGGCGCCAGCCAGTACTTGACGCTGCGCGGCAGCTCGGCGCCGCGGTACACGAGTGTCGTGCGCGCAGCGGCGCGAAACAGCTGTAGCGCCGCTTCGACCGCGGAGTTCTTTCCCCCGATCACCACGACGTCCAGGCCGGACGAGCGGTGCGCCTCGTCGAAGTAGTGCTGCACGTGCGGCAGCGTCTCTCCCGGCACCCCCAGCGCGTTGGGATGGTCGAAGTAGCCGGTTGCCAGCACCAGGCGATCGCAGGTGAGGCGCTCGGGGCCGAGCCGGGTTTCGAGCTCACACGCGAGGCGCCCGTCCACCCGCGCCGCGCCGGTAAGACGTGCATACGGGCGCACACGGAGCCCCTCCGCCCGGACAACGCCGCGGTAGTACTTGAGTGCCTCTTCACGCGTGGGTTTGGCGCCGGCGCAGACGAGGGGGTGCCCGCCGATTTCGAGCCGCTCCGGTGTCGTGAAGAACGTCATCCCGATGGGGTAGCGAACGATCGACTCGACGACCGCGCCGGCGTCGATCACCAGAGCATAGAGCCCCCGGCGCTGCGCCGCGATGGCGCAGGCCAGGCCGATCGGTCCGGCGCCGGCAATGACCGCTGCTTCGTGCGAGGGGGTGGCCACGTGGCGGGAATCTAACCGGCCGGCGCGGGCCGTTACGGCCGGTGGCCAACCTCCCGAGCGGGCGTCATCTTCACCCCATGCCCAGTCCGGCCGAGTCCGCCCGCCCCTCCGGCGGCACCACTACCGGTGCCGAGGAGCGCCGGCCCGCCTCGTCCGATGTCGACCTGTTCGGTCTCACCGACCGCGGGGCGGTGCGCAAGGAGAACCAGGACCAGTTCCTGATCGCGACGCTCCACAAGCTGCTGCGGGTGCATCAGTCGAGCCTCCCGGCCGACGACATCACGCCGCTGATCAGCGACTCGCGCGGTTGGCTGTTCCTCGTCGCCGACGGCGTGGGCGGCCGTCCCGACGGCCAGGCGGCGAGCGGGCTCGCGGTCAAGACGATCGCGCACTACGTCACCCACCTCACCGATCTGTACCGGCGCCTCGACCCCGCCAAGGAGACCATCTTCCTCCAGGAGCTGGAGGAATCGGTCCGCAAGACGCACGACGTGTTGCGGGCGGAAAGCGAGCGGGAGTACGCCGGGAAGGGCGGGGCGACGACGCTCACCATGGTGGCTGTGCTCTGGCCGCGCGCCTACCTCGTGCAGGTGGGCGATAGCCGCTGCTACCGGCTGCGCGACGGACGGCTGGAGCTGATGTCCAAGGACCAGACGGTGGCGCAGGCGCTGGTGGACGCCGGCTCGTTGACCGAGACGGAAGCGCACCGCTCGCCGTTCCAGGGCGTCCTCG
>JBGPIW010000260.1:0-4468 GCA_041485045.1 Gemmatimonadota bacterium
ATGAGGCGCGGCACGGCCATGCGATCTCAGGTTCCGAGGTAGAGGCGCGCTCCGGAGAGGGTTTCGTACACCACGAGCGCGAGGAACACGAGCTGCAGAGCGATGAGGATCTTGTCGCCCCAGCGGCGGTGGGGGCTCATGATGAGGAGCACCAGGGTCATGAGTCCGAACCCGAAGATGACGAATCCCAGGGCACGTTCGGGTTGCAGGCCGGGCGAAAAAAACGTCAAGCCAAGGAGGGGCAGCGCCCCGATCGCGAACGACAGCCGGGAGGCGGACTGCAGGGTCATGAGGCCGGAACTCGACTGCCGGCGCGGACCATCCAGATGATGGCTACGGCGATGAGGAGCGCGGCTGCTCCCGCGGCGAGTCCGGTGGCGATACTGGTTTCACCCCAGGCGACGGAGGCGAGGCCGGCGGATATGGAGACGCAGACCGCCCAGCAACCGAGCACCAGCGGATCCCAGCGGCGGCCGAGAAAGGTGGTGATGACACCCAGGAGACTCAGGATCCCGTAGCCGAGTTGCGTATAGGTTTGCGTCGTTTGTCCCGGGGTGTGGGCCAAACCGATCTGCCTGAGGCCGCCGCTGAGGCCACTCCAGGTGAGGGTCACCAGCGACAGGATCCCGATCGTGAGAATGAGGAGCCGAAGAGCAACGGGAGTACGGACGAATTGCTGACTCACAGACGGCTCCATCGTACGTCGAGGATCGGCATAAGGTGCGGTCTGCAGCGGGAGCGGACAAGAGCGCCGTATGCCTCGCGGCGGGATCACTGCGCCCATGGGATCTATTGGCGAGTAAAGTGAGGCGTCACGTGGCCGCAATCAAGCAGGAGGCACTGGCGAGGCGGTACGGCGGGATCGGAAACGACGCCAGACATATCGAACCGGTACGGCGACACCGAGTATGATCAGCGTCCACACGAGCGCCGACACGCCGACCATCGTCGCCTCATAGCCGAAGCCCCCGAGCGCTCGGTGCCGCTCGAACAGCCATGCCTGCACGAGGTAGCCGGGTGCGATCAGGATGAGCGCGGGAATGCTGTCCATGTGATGGAGCGCCACCGCAGAGGAGGCTCCGAGGAGCCCGAACAGCACCGGCCCAAGGAATCGAACGGTCACGAAGGGACCCGCGGGAGCCAGCGCGGCACCTGACGGCAGTACTCGTCGTAGGCGTCTCCGAACCGGTGCCGGAGCTGCGGCTCTTCGACGAACCGGACGAATAGGGCGACGATGCTCGCCACCACGAGGCCATAGGCGAGCACCGCGGGCGAGCGAAACGCGACCAGCCACCCCACGATCGCGGTCAACACGCCGACGTACATCGGGTTTCGGACGTAGCGGTAGAGGCCGCGAACGACGAGTCGGGTGGGGGGATCGATCGGTGCCGGCGTACCGCGGCCGGCCGTCGCGAAATCCCAGAGGCACCACAGGTAGACGGCCGCGCCCGCGAGCAGGAGCGGCGTCGCGAACACGAGCGCGCCGAGCGCCGGCACGGGAGCGGAGGCGTGACGCGATCCAATCCAGTACGGCAGATAGAACGCGACCGTGCCCGGGACGAGAATCGTAAAGAGCACGTTCTTTGCGAACAGGAGCATGGATCACAACCCTTTCACTCGACCGGCTATCGAACTGCCATCCCGATACCGGAGCCCTTGTGCGCTCACGATTCCTCACGCGTCGCACCCGACCAGTCGTGCTCGGCCTCGCCCTGCTCGGCGTGCGGACCCTCCCCGCCACCGCTCAAACCACGAGCGCCCAGGAGCAACTGTGGGACGCCGCCATGCAAGGGGACACCGCCGCGCTGGCGGCGGCCCTCCAGCGCGGCGCCGCGATCGATTCCCTGGACACGCGTCGCAACCCCAATGGGCGGCGCGCGCTCAACTGGGCTGCCTGGTACAACCACCCGGCCGCGATCCATATGCTGGTTGCGCGAGGTGCCACGGTCAACCTGGCCAATTGGACGGGCTTTACGCCACTCCACCACGCCGCGGAGAACGGCTCGCTCGAAGCGGCCCGGGCCCTGGTGGCCCTGGGAGCCGACCGTACACTGCTGAACGAGGGGGGCCAACGACCGGTCGACGTCGCACGCGAGCGGGGCCACCCCGACGTGGCGGCCATGCTCGACTCGTTGCCGCCCAGGTAGGCGCGCCTCCTGCGGTCAAGATCTGCGATCGAGGCTCCGCCGGGTGCCAGGTCTCGGCCACCAGCGCGACACCCGCTGTCGGTAGTCTTCGTAAACTGTGCCAAAAGTGCGCCGCAGCGTGGGCTCCTCGTACCAGACCACCAGGAGGTGCGTGGCGAGGAGAAACACGACGGCGTACACCATGAGTTCCAGCGATTGGTAGTAGAGCGCGGCGGCGGCGAGCGCGAGCCCGGCTCCGAGGTACATCGGATTCCGCACGACGCGGTACGGGCCTCGGACCACGAGGCGACGCGGTGGGTCGAACGGTGCCGGAGTCCCACGGCCCACGATGGCGAAGGTCACCACGCACCACAGGGCGAGCGTCGCCCCAACGGCGCCGAGCACCAGTCCAGCGACTTGCAGGGCGCCAATCACGGCTGGGCCACGGATGCCAGACCACGCGAGCACGCGGGCGGGGAGAAAGACCAGGAGCAGCCCGATGAATAGCGTGGCATAGGTCAATGCGCGTGCGAGGACAAGCACCATATCGGCTCCTCCGAGTGGTCTCCAATTCTACGGATTCCTCGTCCCACCGGCCAAAGCGGATGCCGGTCTGCCGTCGTAACCCTGTCGACGCGAAGGGATCACACCGACAACGCCGACTGACGTCGCTGCAGGAAGTGTCGAACCGCGGGGTCGCGCTCGAGACCGATTGCGAGGTCGTAGGCGCGGCGCGCGTCGGCATGCGCGCCGGTCCTGGCCAGCAGCTCGGCACGCGCGGCCCAGTAGGGCTGATACTCGGCGAGCCGTGGGTCGTCGGCCACCGCCGGCAACGCTGCGAGCCCGGCGGCGACGCCCTGCACCTCCGCGATCGCCAGCGCGCGGTTGATCGCGACGACCGGTGAGGCGGTGAGCGCCGACAGCGCGTCGTACAGCTGCACCACCTCTGACCAGTTGGCGTGACCGGTGCAGCGACGATAAACGTGCGCCGATTGCAGGGCGCTTTCGAGCTGATACCGGCCGATCACGCCCAGCGGGCTGGCGCGCCGGAGCAGCACCTCGGCTTCGCCGATCATCGCCGCATCCCACAACGCCGGATCCTGCTCGGCCAGCGGCACGTACTCACCGTCCGCCGTGCGACGGGCGTCGCGTCTGGCTTCCGCGTGGAGCATGAGGGCAAGCAGGCCGAGCGCCTCCGGCTCTTCCGGCAGCAGCTCGGTCACGATCCGGGCTAAAAACAGGGCTTCCCCGGTGAGCTCCCGGCGAGCGGCATCGGTCCCACGCGGGTCGCTCCATCCTTCCGCATACGCGGCATAAACGGCGTCCAGGACCGTATCGAGCCGGCCGGGCAGCTCGTCGCGCTCCGGAATCTCAAAGGGGATGCCCGCCGCGCGGATTTTGTCCTTGGCTCGGACGAGTCGCTTGCCCATGGCCGCCGGAGATGTGAGGAACGCCGAGGCGATGGCCTTCGCATCCAACCCGACCACCACCTGGAGCATCAACGGCGCCCGGATGCCGGGCTCGATGGCCGGATGTGCGCAGGCGAACATCAGGGCGAGACGGCGGTCCGGAATTGCTGTGTCCGACGCTGCCGCATCCAATCCCTCCGCCAGGATTTGCAGCTGTGGGGTCGCGGCTGCGCTGGTGCCGTGGCGGCGCGCGACATCGATCAACTTGCGGCGGGCGACGGTCAGCAGCCAGGCTTCCGGCTTCGACGGGCAGCCGTTCCGCGGCCAATCGGCCAGGGCCGACACGAACGCCTCCGACAGTGCGTCTTCGGCGGCCGCCACATCCCCGGTGCGGGCGGTGAGAAACGCGACGAGCTTCCCGTAGCTGCGGCGCGCGACCGCGTCGGCGGTGCTACGCGCGTGTGCGTCGCCGTCTTGGGAGTGCGTCACGCCATCGGTTCGTAATCCAGGAGGACATTGCCATTGCTGAAGCTCCGGGTCCCCGTCAACCGCAAGGCCAGCTTCTCCTTGACACCATCGAACATCGACTTCCCTGTCCCAAGCACGATGGGGTTCACGACGATCTGGAATCCGTCGATCAGGCCCTCCTGCGCCAACTGCGACACAATGGTGCCGCTGCCCAAGATTACCATGTCGGGGCCGGGCGCCGTCTTCAGCTTGCGCACTTCAGCCGCCAAGTCGCCCTTGATCAGCGTGGTATTCCTCCATGACGCGTGATCCAGGGTTCTCGAAAACACGACCTTCGGCAGTGTGTTCATTCGGTCGGCGAGCAGAGGAGCGGTCTGCATTGCCTGTGGGCTCGGCCAGAATCTCGCCATCATGTCATAGGTAATGCGACCGAACAATAGCACGCTCTCGCCCTTTGCATTGTCC
>JBGPIW010000261.1:0-4462 GCA_041485045.1 Gemmatimonadota bacterium
ATCGTCCGCAAATCACTCCCTTGCGACACCACCCCTGACCTGGAACCCTCATGCGTTGCGGTTTCTCTCGACGGCTTTTCTCGACGATGTTCTTCTCGACGTCTTTTGCCGGTGCGGCGTCTGCCCAATCCCCCGACACGGTCACCCTGCCTCCCGTCGTCGTCACCGCCACCCGGGTCCCCGTCGCCCCCGCCAGGGTGAGCGCCGCGGTGACCGTGCTCTCCGGGGTCGACCTGCGCGCCGCGGGCCTCTCCAGTCTGGCGGACGCGCTGCGCGCGGTGTCGGGGGCGGCGATCGTGCGCAGCGGCTCGTTCGGCGCGCAGACCTCCCTGTTCCTGCGGGGCGGCGAGAGTGACTACACCAAGGTGCTGATCAACGGCGTCGCCGTGAACCAGCCGGGCGGCGCCTTCGATTTCGCGGAGCTCACGACCGATAACGTCCGCCGTATCGAGGTGCTGCGTGGGCCCGCGAGCGTGCTGTACGGGTCGGACGCGGTGACGGGTGTCGTGCAGATCCTCACGCAGGATGGGCGCGAGCCCGGGGCGCCCCTCGGGACGATCGGCGTGCGCGGCGGCTCCTACAGCACGCTCGAATCGTTCGCGCGCTTCGCGGGCGGAACCGGGCGCGTCGGCTGGTCGCTGGCGGGCAGCCGCAACGTCACGGACGGCACCTTGCCCTACAACAACGCCAGCCGGACCGGGACCGTGGACATGCTGCTGCGGGTCGCCCCCGATCCCCGGACCGACGCCAGGCTTTCCGTGCGATACGACGACCACCGGTTCCACTTTCCCACCGACGGGGTGGGGAACCTGGTGGACCGCAACCAGTCCACCGGCGAGCGCGGCCCGACGGTGGGCCTGGACGCAGGACGGTTCTTCACGCCGCGCCTCGAAGGCCGGCTGCTGCTCTCGGCGCATCAGGGGGAGCTCGACTACGACGACCCGCAGGACAATCCCGGCGACACCCTCGGGTTCTACAACGACTTTCACAGCCGCGACCGCATCGACCGCCGCGGCGCGGACGCCCGCGCGAACCTGCACCTCGGCTCGGCTACGGTGCTGACGGGTGGCGCGGCGATCGAAACCGAGCACGACCGCAGTAGCAACGTGTGCACCGGACAGTTCGGCGATTGCAGCAGCCCCCCGATCGACACGGGCCGCGCCACCCGGTCCGCCTACGCCCAGCTCGTGATGCCGCTCGGCGTCCGTGCCGACCTCACGACGGGCGCTCGGCTGGACCACAGCAGCCGCTTCGGCGACATCGCCACCTACCGTACCGGCCTTGCCGTCCGGCTGGGCACGGCCACCCGGCTCCGCGCCAGCGTGGGGACCGGCTTCAAGGAGCCGACCTTCCTCGAGAACTTCTCCACCGGCTTCGTGATCGGGAATCCGGATCTCGAGGGCGAGCGCACGGTCAGCTGGGAGCTGGGAGCCGAACACAGCGCGGCCGGGGGGCGTCTCGGTGCCGCCGTCACGCTGTTCGCCCAGCGATTCCGAAACCTGATCGACTACCTGGCCGTCCCCCCGCAACCGGGGGGCCCGAACTATTTCAACGTTGCGGCGGCCTCCGCGGACGGGGTGGAAGCCGAGGTGTCGCTCCGGCCGTCGGCCGCGGTGCGCGCGGGTGTCGGCTACACCTACCTGCGCACGCGGGTGACCCGGAGCGGCTTCGATTCCGCCGCCGGCGCCGCGTTCGCCACGGGACAGCCGTTGCTGCGCCGCCCGGCCCACGCGGGCCGCCTCGACCTGACGTGGCGTCCCACACGCCCGGTGTCCCTGACATTCGCGGCCAACTTCGTCGGACACCGGTGGGACCAGGACTACACGTCGTTCCCTCCCGACCGGGTGCGCCTGCGCGCCTATACCCGGGTGGATGTGGCGGTCCACGCGGATCTGGGGCGGGGACCGCGCGGGATCTCGGGCATGGCGCTGTCGGGCCGCATCGAGAACGCGCTCGACGCCGTCTATGAAGAGGCCCGGCACTTCCCAGCGCCGCGGCGCACGTTCCTGTTCGGCGCGGAGCTTGCGGTAGGACGGTAGGCAACCGGAAGGGATGAGGACCGTGGCGCGTCCGCGACGGTTCCTCTCAACCTCTCTTTCCGACTCGATTGGAGCGCACGATGCGTCGCCTGCCGCTTGCGGCCGTCTCGTTGCTGGTCGCCCCGTTGTGCGCCCAGGCGCCGGTGATCACCCCGGCGGGCGATCCCTCGATCAAGAGCGATACGATCTACCGCCTGGCGGTGGATCCCAAGGATCACCCCGACGATCCGTACGTCTATCTGCTCGACGACGGCGTCATACGGGTGGAGGCGGACGGCCGCACCACTCGCACCTACCGCCAGATCGTCCAAGTGCTGAATCAGGACGGGGTGGAGGCCTGGGCCGAGCAGTCGTTCAGCTACGACGCCAGCCGCGAGCGCTTCCGCGTCAACTGGGTGCGAGTGGTCAATCCGGATGGGACGATCATCAGCAAAGGCCCGAGCCACCAACAGGAGTCGCTGTCACCGGTCGCCCTTTCGGCGCCGGTGTACTCGAACGGCAAGGTGCTCCGCTTGACCCTGGCGGGCGTGGCGCCGGGCACCATCGTGGACTACAGTTTCACGACCGAGCGCTTCCAACCCCCGCTCGCCGGCGATTTCTACTCCGGCTGGTCGGTGCACAACCGGCGCCTCACGCGACGGTCGCGCCTCATCCTCGAGGTTCCCAGCGGGATGCACCCCCGTCTCCAGGAGCGCAATCTCTCCTTCCGTCCGCAGATCACCGAGGCGCACGACCGGCGTGTCTACGTGTGGGCCACGCAGGACGTTCCTCGCGTCGAACCCGAACCCTACGCCGGGTCGCCGGATACCGTGTACATGGGCATCGACGTCGCCGGGTCCGTGCAGTGGTCCGACATCGCCGCCTGGTACGCCGGGCTCTTGCGCAACCGCGCCGCGCTCTCACCGGGTCTCGAGCAGAAGCTGGGGCAGCTGCTGGCGGGCGCGCGCACCGGCGAGGATTCGCTGAAGGCCGTGCACCGGTGGGTGGCGCAGGACATCCGCTATGTCTCCCTGTCGCTCGGGATCGGCGGCTACCAGCCGCGCGAGCCCGGCGCCGTATTCGAAACCGGATATGGGGACTGTAAGGACAAGGCGACCCTCTTCATCGCGCTCCTCGCGAAGATGGGGATCACGGCGTACCCGGTCCTGCTCAGCTCCAGCGGTGACGCCGACAGCACCCTGCCGTCGGTGACGCAATTCGATCACATGATCGCCGCCGTCGGCCGGTCTGGGGCGGCGGGCTACCTGTACGTGGATCTCACGGCGAGCCTCGCCCCCCTGGGCGTGCTGCCGTCGTCCGAGCAGGGCAGCTTCGCGGTGGTCGTCCACCCTGACGGACGGGGCGAGACGGTGACCTTGCCGGAGGACCCCGTCACCGCCAACGGCAACGTGGCGCGGCTCGACGGCGCGCTCACGCCCGACGGGATGTTCAGCGGCCACCTCGATCAGCGTGTGACCGGCTCGCAGCAGTTCTCCCTGCGCGACGATTTCAGCTCGCCGATCGATACCACCCAGCGGGGCCGCATCGCGCGCACCATCGCGAGCCGGTTGTTCCCCGGGGGCAGCGGCGACAGTCTGCTGCTGTTCGACGGTCGCGACCTGGCCGCGCAACCGCGCATGTGGGTCGCCATCCACAACGGCAGGGCCGCGAGCGCCTCCGGCGGCACGCTCATCCTGACGCTTCCCATGCGCACCTATGTCCTCCAGGGTATCGCCGACGACCTGCGCACGCGCGGCACGCGGCGCTTTCCGATCAACGCCGCTGCGGTCAGCGGCGACGGCCTCGATGAGGAGGACTTGGATCTCACACTGCCGGAGGGATGGCACGCCCGGCTGCCGACGAACGTGGACGCGGCGAGCGATTTCGGTCACTACGAGTCCCGCTTCACCCAGGAGGGGCGGGTGCTGCACGTGGTGCGACGCATGACGGGAGCGCGCGGCACGTATCCGCCCGGTCGGGTTGGCGACCTGATCGCCTGGCTGGACGCGGTGTCGAAGGACGACGCCAAGTACATCGTCATCGAGCGCGGGCCCTGAGCGGAGCGTGACTATCTTTCCCCCATGCCCCTCGTCACGACCGCGGCTGTCGTGCTGCGCACCTACCCCTACAGCGAGACCTCGAAGATCGTCCGGCTCGCCACCCGGGACTTGGGCGTGCAGAGCGCCATCGCCAAGGGCGTGCTGCGGCCCAAGAGCCGCTTCGGGGCAGGTCTCGAGCTGCTGAGCGAGGGTTCGGCGCAGCTCTACCACCGCGACAACCGGGAGCTGCAGACCCTCGCTGCGTTCGACGTGGAACGGTTGCGAGGCGAGCTGGCGCGGGATCTGGACCGTTTCAGCGCGGCCATGGCGCTCGCCGAGCTGATGGTGCGCATGGCGCCCCCGGCGCCGCTCCCCACCCTGTTCGACGCGTTTACCGCGATGCTG
>JBGPIW010000262.1:0-4460 GCA_041485045.1 Gemmatimonadota bacterium
CGCCGCCTCGTCCACCCCGTCCCGGAACGGGAAGAACGCGTCGCTCGCGAGCGCCGCGCCGGTGGGATCGTGCGCGCCCGCCCGGGCCTTGTGGACCGCCAGGAAGGATGAATCGACCCGCGACATCTGGCCCGCCCCGATGCCGATCGCCGCTTCGTTGCGCGCCAGCAGGACCGCGTTCGACTTCACGCTCCCCACCGCCGCCCACGCGAAGCGCAGGTCGTTCCATTCTGATTCGGTCGGGGCGCGTTCGGTCACGACCTTCCACAGGGACTCCTGGGCCGTGTCGGTCGGCCGGAACCGGTCCTGGGCGAGGAGCCCTCCGCGCACCCGCTTGAAATCGAGGGAGGGGCGCTCGTCGGGGCGGGGAAGCTCCACGACGCGCAGGTTCTTCTTCTGCCGGAACACCGCCAGCGCCTCGTCGTGGAAGCGCGGGGCGACGACGACCTCGACGAACAGGTCGGCCATCGCCTCCGCGGCGGGACGGTCCACCACCGTATTGAACGCGATCACCGACCCGAACGCCGACGCGCGGTCGGTGGCGAACGCCCGCGCGTAGGCGTCGGCCGCGGTCGCTCCCAGGGCGATGCCGCACGGCGTGGTGTGTTTGATGATGGCGCAGGCGATCCGCTTGCTCCAGGGGAGCACGGCGTTCGTGGCCGCATCGACGTCGAGCAGGTTGTTGAACGACAGCTCTTTGCCGTGCAGCTGATTGAGGTCGCGCAGTCCCGGCTCGTCGGCGACGTAGAGCGCCGCCCGCTGGTGCGGGTTCTCGCCGTAGCGCAGCGCCTGGGCGCGATCCAGCACCAGCGCGAGCCGCTCCGGCAGGTCGTCGGTACCGCGGGAGAAATAGCCGGTGATCGCGGCGTCGTAGGCGGCGGTGTGCGCGAATACTTTGGCCGCGAGCGCGCGGCGCCGTTCCGGCGGCACGCCGTCGGCGCGCAGGTCGGCGAGCGTGGTCTCGTAGTCGGCCGGATCCACCAGCACGATCACGGCGGCGTGGTTCTTGGCCGCCGAGCGGAGCATGGAGGGGCCGCCGATATCGATTTGCTCGATGACCTCCGCGTCGCTCGCGCCGGGGCGGGCGGCGGTCTGCTGGAATGGATAGAGGTTCACGACGACGAGATCGATCGGCGTAATGTCGTGGGCCAGGAGCGACGCCATGTCTCCCGGATGCTCGCGGCGGGCCAGCAATCCGCCGTGCACCTTGGGGTGCAGCGTCTTCACCCGGCCGTCCATCATTTCGGGGAACCCCGTGACCTGCTCGATCGACACGACGGCCACGCCCGCGGCGCGCAACGCTTCGGCGGTGCCCCCGGTCGAGACGATCTCCCAGCCCAGTGCCGCCAGACCCTGGGCGAACGGCACCAGGTCGCGCTTGTCCGAGACCGACAGCAGCGCTCTCACCACTCCTCGGCCACCGCGCGCACGACGTCGGCGAGGCTCACGAGGTCCCGGAGATCGATCACTTCCGCCGGGGAGTGCGAGTAGCGCAACGGCCAGGCGAGCGGCACGTCCACGACGCCGTACGGCACGAACATCGAGCCGTCGTTGCCGCCGTTGGTGGTGCCGATCTGCAGCGCCACGCCGCGGGCACGGGCGACGCGTGCCAGACTATCGAGCGTGGGGGCCGGGGTGACCGAGGAGTTGTCGAGCGCGCGGGCGACGGCCCCCTTGCCGATCGGCGCCACCGCGAAAGTCGGCGCCTCGAGCGGCGAATCGGCCGAGACGAACGTGTCCACCGCGTGGACGCGCACCGGGGCGGTTCCGAGGGCCGCGGCCGCGGCGCGCGCGCCCTCGAGCCCGATTTCCTCGCGCGTGCTCCAGATGAACGTCACGGCGTGCCGCAGCAGCGCGCGATTGAGATGACGCAGGGCGATCACGAGGCTCGCCGCGCCCACCCGGTCGTCGAACGAGCGGCCGGTGGCGCGGGTGCCGGCGAGCCGGGCGTAGGATTTGGGCATGGTCACCGTCTGTCCCGCCGCCACGCCCAGGGCGGCCGCGGCGTCCGCCGAGGGGGCGCCGATGCTCACGCTGACCGCGCGCGGCTGATGCGTCGTAGCCATCGCCGAGTCGCGCGGCAGGAAGATGCCCGGCACATCACCGCGCTCGCCGTGGACCAGCGCGGGCTGGCCCTCGAACAACGACTGGAAGAAGCCGCCGCGCACGGTCAGGGCCAGCGTCCCATCACCGTGGATCGAGTCCACGCGGTAGCCGATTTCGTCGAGATGGGCCACGAACACGACCAGCGGATCGCCCGCGCCGACTTTCACCCACAGGTTCCCGGCGCTGTCGGTGGTCGGAGTCGCCCAGGCGGGCAGCATGCCGGCGACCGCCTCGCGCACGGGGGCCTCGGCGCCCGAGACGCCGTAGCGCTCCACCAGCGTGGCGACGACGTCCTGGGCCTCGGCGAGCCGGCCGTCCGCCGTCGCGGGGTAGCTCGCCTGCACACGGTGCGACGGAGTCACGACGGCCGGCAGAGTCGCAAACCCCGCCGCCGGCGCTGCCGGAGGCTCGCCGATCCACTGGGCGAGATCCGCGGCGAGCGCACGCACCGAGTCGAGCGACACGGTCTCGACCGGCGTGTCGCGGTACAGCGTCGGCACGGTCGCTTCGCGGATGGCGGTGAAGGGACCGTGCAGCGCCGAGAGGGCCGCGACGCCGGGCCGCCCCGCTTGCATGGTCTGCACCGCGAACGCGACGACGACGCTGCCGCCCGGAGCCGGGTGGGACAGCGCGGCCGCGAGGAGTGCGGCGCAGGCGGTGCGGCGGCCGGCCGCCGGAGCGGCGAGCAGGCGCTCGCCGTACCCGTGCGGCCGTTTGGCCAGCGCCACGGGAGCGAGCACCCCGATGCCCAGGGCCTCGACTTCCGCCGCCGACGCCGCGCCGACGTCCACCCAGGCGTCGTCGACGCCGAAGGGCAGCTCGGCGGCGGCGGGGCGACCGCGCGTCAGGTGCACCGAACGCACCGCGACCACGCCGGGTACGCCACCGCGGCGTCCCCAGACGGTGATCCGTTGTCCTTCGATCGCCTGGTCGAACAGGGCGGCGGTGACGCGGCCCACCCGGCGCAGGCGCAGGAAGCCGTCCGCCGTGACGTTCCCCACGACGAAGCCCGGCTCATCGACGTCGCAATAGACGAGGCGCCGGGGATCCCCGGTCCCGAGAGTGAGCACCACGCTGCCGAGACGGTCGCGGGTGGCGCCGGGGAGCAGCCGCAGCAGCGTATCGGTGAGCGCGCCCTCGTAGCCAGAGACCGCGGTCATGGCGGAGAGGCGGCGGGTGAGGTCGGGGAGCGACTGGGCGGTCAGGCGGTCGGGCGGACGGGCGGTCAGCGTGAACCCCACCAGTGCGGCGATCAGCGCCAGTCGCTCACCGCCCGCCCGCCCGCCCGCCCGCCCGTGCGCCCGACCGCCCGACCGCCCGACCGCCGATTCAGTCATTGGATTTCTCCCTCGGATTGGAGCCGCCGCGCGAGGTCCAGCACCACCTGCGACAGCAGCTCATGCTCGACGGCCAGGATTCGGGCTGCCAATGTCTCCGGAGTGTCGCCCGTGCGGACGGGAACCGTGCGCTGTGCGATGACGGGTCCGCGGTCGTAGTGCTCGTCCACGAAATGCACTGTGGCGCCGGACTCGCTCGCGCCGCTCGCCAGCACCGTCTCGTGCACCCGGCGGCCGTACATCCCGGGACCGCCGAACGCCGGCAGCAGCGCCGGGTGGATATTAATCATCCGCCGCGCAAACCGCGCGACGACGGGAGCGGGGACGAGTCTCAGGTAACCGGCGAGCACGACGATCTCCGCATCCGCCACCGCGGCCAGCAGCTCGCGCGCATCGTCGGGGTCGTGCAAGACGACGGCCGAGACCCCCGCTCGCCGGGCGCGCTCGAGCGCGCCCGCACGGGCGTTATTGGAAACGACGCGGGTGATCCGAGCGGGTGAGCCGGGGCCGCAGGCGTCGAGCAGCGCCTGGAGGTTCGTGCCACCGCCCGAGGCGAGCACGGCGACGCGAACCGGCGGCACTAGGGGCGGCAGTCGCCGGGGCTGTCCCGCGTCGCCCGCGGGTCCACCGGCTTGCGGCCGGCGGTGACCGTGAGGGTGTAGCGGCCGCTCTGGCGGACCGGAGTGTTCGTGGTGTTGACGAGGACGGTGAACGGGCCGCTCGAATTGGCGGTGAAGGCCACGCGCGACGCACACGCGGGCCCGCCGTCGTCGTTGACGATGGAGGTGTCGGCCGTCCCGCGCACGATCAACACCGGATCGAAATCGGTCGAGGAGAGGTCGATCGTCACGTCCTGGCCGGGGCGGGCGGAGAACTGCCAGCGCTGGTAGTAGGTCGTGTCGGGATACAGCTCGTCGGCGTCGGTGAGGCTGCCGGTCTTCGTTTCGCCGACCGCGATCGCATTCAGCGCGCCGGCGTTGGCGATGTTGGCTTGGCAGTCATGGGCGGTGTCCGGCG
>JBGPIW010000263.1:0-4459 GCA_041485045.1 Gemmatimonadota bacterium
CGATTCGCCCTGCCAGGAATCGGGGGGAAAGGTGTCTCCGAACGCCAGGATCACGTGACGCTCGCCGCTCCAACGCGCAACCGGCGCGGCGACCGACGACGCCGCCGGCAGCAGGTTGTCCGGTCCGCGCGGCGCGAGCAGGGCCGCCAGGTCGTAGTCGGACAGCGAGTCGAGCGCGACCGCCGCCTGGAGGGGAGCGACGGGCATCTGAGTTTCCGGGGCATCGAAGCCCGCCTTCCCCACAAAGAGGAACGACACGACGATCAATACGACCAGAAGCCCCCCGCATCCGAGTGCCGCAAACACGATCCTCTTATGGGTGGCCGGCTGCATCGTCGCCCTGCCTCAGGTGACTGGCTCCAGCCGTGGATTGGGCCGGTACCCCCGCCCCACTTTGGCGCACGGCTTTCCTTCCACCTGCACGATGTCGGCGGTGAAGTCGTAGCGCCCCTGAAAGAGACTCGAGCCGACTCCGTACATGTCGACCGGGACCCCTTCCTCCTCGAACGCACGGATCTTTTCCACGGTGAACCCGCCGGACACGACGATCTTCACGCGCGAGAACCCTTCGCCGTCCAGCGCCCGGCGCACCTTCCAGACGAGCTGCGGGTTCACCCCGGTGGGCCGGAATGTTCCCATCTCGGGCACGATCGATTTGTCGACCAGCGTCTCGGAGGTATCGAGCCGCACGCCGTACAAGCGCTCGCCCAGCGCGCGGGCCACGAGCAGCGACGTGCCCACACAGTCGTTCTCGAAGTCCACGAGGGTAATGAGCCGGGTTTCCCCATCCATGTGCTCGGCGAACTTTAGGGACGCCTTCACGGTGTCACCGCCATAGGCCGCGATCAACGCATGGGGCACCGTGCCCACCCCTTCCGAGCCCCACCACGACGCCTGGGCGTCGGTGGACACGCCGATGGCGCCGGCGATGTGCGCCGCGTACCCGTCGCCGGTCTGCACCAGCCAGTGGTCGTGCCGCGCGGGGAAGAACATCACCTGCTTGGGGCGCGCGGCCTCGACCACCCGCCGCGTGTTCGTGCCGACTCTGGTACGCCGGGCGAGTACCCCGAGGTAGAGCGTCTCGAGATTCGCGAACGCGTCGTACGGCCCCTCGATGAGCAGGACCGTTTCCCACGGGGTGACCTCGTCCCCGTCATAGAGCGCCGAAACCTCGAGCTCCTCCCACGATTGGGCGCACAGCTTCAGGATGGCGATGGCCTCGTCGGCGCCGCCCAGGTAGGCGTGCGTCTTGCCGAACACCTGCATCGTGACGCGCCGCCGGTGCCGGTCGGCGATGAGGACCTCGCGCGCCCGGACGAAGTACTTGTCCGAGTAATACCCCTCGCGCATCCGGGCGACGGGGAGGTTGAAGATCGCCGGATCGAGACGGAGTCTGCGAGCGGGTGGGGGCGGCATGGCGGCGGGAATCCTGGCTAGGGGAGCTCTTCGGAGACGCGGTAGCGAAGCTGGCGACGCTGCATCCAGCGCACCGCGAGCGCGTCGACGAGGGAGCGGAACACCCGGTTCCACATCCCGTACTTGGTGCGACCACTGCGCCGGGGCCGGTGGCGGACGGCGACCTCGGTGACCGTGCCCCCGTACAACTTCACGAGCGTCGGCAGGAACCGGTGCATCCCACTGAACCACGGTAGATCCCGTACCGCGTCGGCGCGGAACGCCTTCAGGGAGCAGCCGGTATCGCGGATCGTCTCGTGGTTCAGCCGGTTGCGCACCGCGTTCGCGATGCGACTCTGCAGCCGTTTCCATCCCGAATCGTGGCGCCGTATCCGGTATCCCACGACGGCGGAGGCGGCGCTGCGCTGGAGCGCGTCGAGCAAGGCGGGCACATCGGCAGGGTCGTTCTGGCCGTCGGCGTCCATGGTGACGATCACCGCGCCGCGCGCCGCGCGGAACCCGGCAGCGAAGGCGGCGGTCTGGCCGGCGTTCGCTTCGAACGACACGATGTGCAGCTCGGAGTGGGTCCGCTTCAGGTCCTTGAGCGTCTCGAGCGACCCGTCGGTCGAGCCGTCGTCCACCGCCACGATCTCGTAGTGCCGGCCGGCGAGCGCAGACGCGATCTCCCGCACCAGCGGCTCGAGGTTGTCACGCTCGTCGTACACGGGAATGACGAGCGAAACATCAATCGGAGCCGGCAAGCTTGAGCTCGGGGGCGTCGGGGTACTTGGCGCGGAGTCCTGCGACCAGCGCGGCGGCCTTCGCGGGGTCGTGCTGATTGATCCGGTAAATCTCCGCGAGGCGGATGCCCATGATGATCTCGTGGTGCGGCTCGACACCCTCGGCAAGCATGCGCTCGAACCGGGCCGCCTGCTCGGCCAGGGTCTCCGCCGGGCCCGGCAGCGCTACGTTGCCGGTGAGCTGGTCCATCAGGAACCGGCCGGCGGGCTCAATCAGGTCGTCGAACAGCCCGCCGATGAAGCCCCAGGCGGCCCAGAGCACGCCGATGAAGGCGACGAGGCGCCAGTCGACCTGGCCGGTGGAGAAGAATAGGATCAGCAGGAGGAGCACCGCGCCGGCGGTAGCCAGGCCGAGGATGCGGCCGACGACGGCTCGGGGGCTCGGGGAATCATCGTCGAACACGGCCTGAACGTAGAACGCGCCCGGACCTTCCACAAGTTGACAGCACGATGACCCGGGGCTAAAACACCAAGCATCGAATCGCCATCAGACCGGAGTTGCCCGTGATCCACGACGTTTCGCGCCGTGAGTTCCTCGCGTCCGCCGCGGGGGGGCTCACCGCCGCCGGCGCCCTGGGGATTCCCCATCCGCTGCGGCCGCCCCGGCCGCTGCCGCCGCGCCACGATTGGGCTGCGCAACCCGTCGTGATCTCCTCGGCCAACAGCCTGCGGCCGGTCCAGCGAGCGTTCGAGCTGATCGCACAAGGCGCCGATCCGCTGGATGCGGCGGTCGAGGGCGTGAAGATCCAGGAGCTGGATCCCACCGACCAGTCGGTGGGCTACGGCGGCCTGCCCAACGCCGACGGCGTCGTCCAGCTCGACGCGTCCTGCATGCACGGTCCCACCAAACGGGCGGGGGCGGTGGGCGCGTTGGAACACATCAAGACGGCGTCCGAGGTGGCGAAGCTCGTCCTCAAGTACACGAACCACGTCTTCCTCGTGGGTGAAGGGGCCAAACGGTTCGCGCTGTCCTACGGCTTCAAGGAGGAGGATCTGCTCACCGACGCCTCGCGCCAGGCGTGGCTCGAGTGGCGCGCCAACCTGAGCCCCACCGACAACTGGCGCGACGTGCCCGGCGGGGGAACCACGCCGATGGTGGTGCATCCGCCGACCGGCACGATCAACTGCGACGCGGTGACGCCGTCGGGCGACGTCGCGTCGGTGACCACGACCGCCGGGCTCGCCTGGAAGATCCCCGGCCGGGTGGGCGACAGTGCGGTCGTCGGCGCGGGCCAGTACTGCGACAACGAGGTCGGCGCCGCCGGCTCCACCGGCCTCGGCGAGCTGAACATCATGGTGTGCGGGGGGTTTCTCACCGTCGATCAGATGCGGCGCGGCATGAAGCCCACCGACGCCTGCCTTGAAACTCTGCGGCGCGTGGTCCGGCTGACCGAGCCCCGCCTCCTGACGCCGGACGGCAAGCCCCGCTACCAGCTCACCTTCTATGCCGTGAACAAACGCGGCGAGTTCGGCTCGGCGGCGCTGTACCCGAGCCGCTTCGCGGTGCACGACGGCACGCAGGCGCGATTCGTGGACTCGGCCCATCTGTACGATGGGCCGACGCCGGGTTGATCGTGCGGCGTGCGGTGTGGGCGCTGCTGCTGGCCGCGACGAGCGCGTCCCGACTCCCGGCGCAGGCCCCGCCGGAACCGCGGCCGTTCTGGGACTTCACGTACACGCCCTACGGCTACTACAGCAGTATCGACGGCTGGTGGCTGGCGGGCTACGCGCGGGTGTACAGTCCCATCGGATTTCGCGAGCGCCCCGAGCCCAACCGCGCCGCGCTCACGCTGACGGCAGGCGCCAGTACGCAGGGCAGCTATCTCGTGGAGCTGGACGCCCAGGCACCGGCGCTGTGGGCGGGCTGGCGCGTGGGGTTGACGCTCGATGCCCTGCGCGCCAACCGTCTGGGGTATTTCGGCATCGGCAACGCGTCACGGTACGACACCGACAGTATCACGCCGACGAGCCCGTATTTCTATCAGGTGAGCCGCACCTCGCAGCTCGCGCGCTTTACGCTGCAGCGCCGCGTCGCGGGGCCGCTGCGCGTCCTCGTGGGCGGCACGCTCGAGCACACCACCTTCCGCATCCTGCCCGGTGACGGCCTCTTTCCGCGCGACCGCGCGGCGGGCGTGGCCGACAGCGCCCCGTTCGACGACGCGGCGGTCCGTGCAGGCCTCGTCGCCGATACCCGCGACAACGAGGCCGACCCGCACACCGGCGTGCTGGCTGAGGCCCTGGTCGCCGGGGCACGGCATTACAGC
>JBGPIW010000264.1:0-4457 GCA_041485045.1 Gemmatimonadota bacterium
CAGGCCGGCGGCGACGACCGCATGATTCATTCGCTGCAGGAGAGTGTCGCAATCGCGGAGCAACGACTCGACAACTATCACAAAGCGATGAAGAACGCCGATTTCGCCGGCATCGAGCTGGATCGCGTCGAATCCAAGATTCAGGCCCTGATCGAGCTCGCAGCGAATCGACAGGACCCCAACCTGTTGAGCAGCCAGGTGGACGCCGCAGCGGAGAGCATGCACCGGACGACCGCGACGCTCAGCCAACTGCAGCAGATTGGGGGTGTCACAGAAGACCTGGACGAGGTACCTGCGATCCTCGACCAGCGTGCATCAGCCGTTTCCCGTGACTCCTGACTCCGGCCCGCCGGCACCGATCGACGCCCCAGCGGCGGCCGCGATACCCCCTGGGTTCCCCGGGTGGGCCACGCACCTCCTGGAGCTGTGCCTCTCCAGCACGACATCGGTGTTCCTGCTCCACGGCAATGTGAATGATCTGATCCAACGGGGTGAGGCGGTCGAGGAGGGGTACGGCACGGTCTCCGAGTTCCTGGCCGAGCAGGTCTTCGGCAAGTGGGACCTCGTGCTGCACTATGATCTGGGGAGGGGCCTCCGGGCGTTCGCCGGTCGTAACGAAAAGCGGCTGCAACGGATGACGACGTTGGCGAACGAGCGGATCGCCGACTTGAGCGAGCTGAAGAACGATCCCGGGGCCGTCCTGACCCTGCTCGACCGCTTCGTCCGGGCGAACATCATCGCCGCCCCGCAACGCTTCGTGAGCACGGCGGTCCTGATCGATCAGGCGTCCTTCCTGTTCCCCACCGGGGAGCCGGGGCGCACCAGCTTCGCCGCGGCGGCCATGCTCGTGACCCTGCTCAACTGGGCGAAGAGTCCGCACATCAAGCATATGCCCATGGCGTTCGTCCTGCTGGACGAGAAACGGTCGGACGTGAGCGAGCGGGCCACGGGAAGCCCGCATGTGGCGGCGATCGAAGTTCCCCTCCCCGACGCAGCGGCGCGGGAACACTTCATCCGGTACACGCTCGGAACGCGCGACCTGGCGGGCTTCTCCGACTACGACGTGCCGACGTTGGCGCACTTGACGGCCGGGATCTCCGTGTCCGATCTCGCCGTGCTCGTCAAGTCGGCGATGGAGCCGGGACGGCGGCTCGACGCAAAACTGTTTGGCGACTTGAAAAAGCGCCTCATCGAGAAGCAGGCGCAGGGGCTGCTCGAGTTCATCGAGCCCCAATGGAGCCTGGACACGGTGATCGGCCACGAAGCGGCGAAGACGCGACTCCGCCAAGACGCGCAGCTGCTGCGCCAGGGCCAGCTCGCCAGTCTCCCCATGGGGTACCTGGTGTGCGGACCCGTCGGCACGGGCAAGTCGTTCTTCGCCCAGTGCGCCGCCGGCGAAATCGGGATCCCCTGCCTGGTGCTCAAGAACTTCCGGTCGAAGTACGTCGGGGAAACCGAAGGCAATCTGGAGCGCGTCCTCTCGGTGCTCCGGGCCATGGGCCCGGTCATGGTCGTCATCGACGAGGCCGATGCGGCGCTGGGCAGCCGGGAGGCCGAGGGAGACTCGGGCACCTCGAGCCGAGTCTTCGGGATGATCGCCGCGCAAATGGGGGACACCCGCTACCGGGGAGCGATCCTGTGGATGCTCCTCACGGCGCGACCTGACTTGCTGCCGATCGACCTCAAGCGCCAGGGGCGCGCCGAGGTGCACATCCCGCTGTTCTATCCGACCGAGGAGCGGGAGATCCGCGACATGTTCGTCACCCTCGCCCAGAAATTGCGGAGCCGCCTCGCCCCGGCGGACATTCCACCCATTCCTCAGCTCGGGCAGCTCTCGGGCGCGGATATCGAAGGATTGGTCGGGCGGGCGCTGCGCCTGTCGCTGCTGGAAGGGAGCGATACCATCAAACGGGAAGCGCTCGCGGAGGTCGTCGCCCAGTTCCTGCCGTCGATCCAGGGGGCCGAGAAGGAGCTGCAGGAGATGGCGGCCATTCTCGAGTGCACCGACCGCCAGTTCCTCACCCCCGCCGTGGCCAAACAGCTGGACGAGAGCGGCAGGACACGATTGGAAGAGCGCATGGTGCAGCTGCGCCACCTCATCGAGGAATCCTGAGCGAACCGTCCTACAGGGGCTCGAAGCGGGCGGTGAAATGCCGCAGCCACGGCCCCTGCTCCACGATCCGGTAGCCGCGCAACTCGGTCTTGCGCGCCGCGACCTGCGCGATCACTTCGCCGACATAGTCCACGTGACTCTGCGTGTACGTCCGCCGCGGGATCGCCAGGCGTACGAGCTCCATCGGCGCCGGGGTTTCCCGACCGTCGGCGCCCGGTTTCCCGAACATCACCGACCCAATCTCGACCCCGCGCACCCCACCGGTCCGATACAGCTCCACGCCCAGCGCCTGCGCCGGATATTGTGACGGTGGGATGTGCGGCAGCAGCGCCCGGGCATCGAGGTACACGGCGTGTCCACCCGGGGGCTGTACGACCGGGACACCCGCCGCCTCGGCGCGCTCCGCGAGGTACGCCGTCGAGCGCAGCCGGTAGCGGAGGTACTCTTCGTCGAGCACTTCCTCGAGGCCGGTCGCGATCGCCTCGAGGTCATAGCCGGCGAGCCCGCCGTACGTGGGAAACCCCTCGGTGAGGATCAGCAGGTTGCGGCAGCGAGCCGCGAGCTTCGGATCGTTCATCGCGAGAAACCCGCCGATGTTGGCCAGCCCATCCTTCTTCGCCGACATGGTGCAGCCGTCGGCCAACCGGAACATCTCCTGGGCGATGCGACGCACCGGCCAGTCCGCGTACTCGGGCTCCCGCAGCTTGATGAAGTAGGCGTTCTCGGCAAAGCGGCACGCGTCCAGATAGAGGGGGAGGCGATACCGGTCGCACACCGCGCGAACGGCCTTGAGGTTTGCCAGGCTGACCGGTTGGCCGCCTCCCGAATTGTTGGTGACTGTCACCATCACGAGCGGGATCTGCTCGGGGCCGCGCGCGCGAATCGTCGCGTCCAGCGCCGCCACGTCCATGTTGCCTTTGAACGGGTGCCGCGTCGCGGGCTCCAAGCCTTCCGGGATGACGAGGTCGAGGGCCTCGGCGCCGCCGTATTCGATGTTCGCCCGGGTGGTGTCAAAGTGCGTGTTGTTGGGGACCACCTGCCCCGGTTTGACCATCATCGAGAACAGGATCCGCTCGGCCGCCCGTCCCTGATGGGTCGGGATCACCTCCTTGAGCCCCGTGATTCCCTGCACCACCGCCTGGAAGCGGTAATAGCTCCGGCTGCCGGCATAGGACTCGTCCCCGTCCATCATCGCCGCCCACTGCTTGGAGGACATCGCCCCGGTGCCCGAGTCGGTCAGCAGATCGATCAGGACTTCGTCCCCGTGCAGGCCGAACAGGTTGAACCCCGCGCGGCGCAACGCCGCTTCCCGCTCGTGCACGGAAATCGGCCGGATCGCCTGCGTGGCATGGATGCGGAAGGGCTCGATGATGGTGCGAAACGCCATGAGTCGCTCGGCCGTGAAGGACGGTAGGCGCGGAAACCATGTGATGGTAACCTACTCGCCGGGTCGTTCGGCGGTAAACGCGCCGGGCGGCCGGTGCGTCTCATCACAGCCACTCCGGAGCGCGGTTGAGCGAGACAACGTCAGCGTTTCGCCCTGAAGAATTCCGTGAGCAGGGCCGCGCTGGGCTCGGCCAGGATGCCGCCCAGCACCTCCGGGCGGTGATTCAGACGGGGATGGCGCAGCAGATCACCGACGCTGCCGGCCATCCCCGCCTTGTCATCGGAGGCGCCGAACACGACCCGTCCTACCTTGGCGAGCACGATCGCTCCGGCGCATTGGGCGCACGGCTCCAGGGTGACGTAGAGCGTGCAATCGGAGAGGCGATCGATTTGGAGCGCTGCCAGCGCGCGGTGAATCGCCAGCAGCTCGGCATGGGCCGTCGGATCGTGCCGGGTTTCGCTCTCGTTGTGGGCGACCGCGACCACCGCTCCATCCCGCACCACCACGGCCCCGACCGGCACTTCCCCCAGCGCGCCCGCACGCTCCGCCTCACGCAGCGCCGCCGTCATCCCGTCGTGATCGAAGGGGAGAATGGAGGGTCCCTTCCCCCTTCCCTCGTCCCTCGTCCCCACCTTAAGCACGCACCGGCTCGCGCGCGCCGCCCGCGGGGATCCGCTGGAAGGCGAGTGCGGTCCCCTCCTTCGCGCGGTCCACCTTGATCGTATCCCCCTCCACGTACTCGCCCTCGAGCACCGCCATGGCGAGCGGGTTCTGGAGCATGCGCTGGATGGCGCGCTTCAGGGGCCGGGCGCCGTACACCGGATCGTACCCCTCCGCCACGATCAGCGACTTCGCTGCAGGTGTTACTTCCAAGGTGAGTTTGCGGTCACGGACCAGCTTCGCTACGCGCGACATCTGCACATCGACAATCCGCGCGATCTCCTCCTGCCCGAGCGG
>JBGPIW010000265.1:0-4422 GCA_041485045.1 Gemmatimonadota bacterium
CACATGCTGTACTCGCTGAGCAAGAGCTTCACCGCCACCGCCGTCGGGCTGGCGATCGCTGACGGCAAGCTCAGCCTCGATGACCTGGTCCTGAAGTTCTTCCCGGAAGACGCACCGGCCGAGCCGTCGGCCAACCTCCGAGCCATGCGGGTGCGTGACCTGCTCCGCATGAACACGGGGCACCAAACGGAGGCCGATCTCTGGACCTGGTGGGACCATCCGGCGAGCGCGGCGCAGGATGAGCCGTGGACCAAAACGTTTCTCGCGCACCCGGTCCCGTTCAAGCCGGGCACACACTTCCTGTACAACTCGCCCGGCACCTACATGCTGTCGGCCATCGTGCAAAAGGTGACCGGCACGACCGTGCTCGAATACCTCCGGCCGCGACTGTTCGAGCCGTTGGGGATCGAGCACCCGAACTGGTGGACCAGCCCGCAGGGGATCACGGCGGGGGCCGTCGGTCTGCTCATCCGGACGGAGGACATCGCCCGTTTCGGGCAGCTGTATCTCCAGCGTGGCGCATGGAACGGTCGGCAGCTCATCCCGGCGGTCTGGGTCGCCGCGGCAACCGCGGCGCAGACCTCGAACGGCTCCTCCCCCGAGAGCGACTGGGACCAGGGGTACGGCTACCAGTTCTGGCGCTCTCGTCACAACTCCTATCGCGGCGACGGGGCGTTCGGGCAATACTGCCTCGTCCTCCCCGAGGTCGACGCCGTCGTCGTGATCACGAGCGGGGTGCGCGACATGCAGGCGGTCATGAACCTCGTGTGGGAGAAACTCCTGCCGGCGATGCGGGCGCACGCCCTGCCGGAGGACGCCGCCGCCCGACGCCGGCTGGCTGCGAAGCTCGCTGGTCTGACGCTCCGGCCTCCGCCAGGGAAGCCGATCGGTGCGCTCGCCACGAGCACCTCGGGCCGATGGTTCGAGTTCCCCGACAGCAACCGCGCCATCCGGGCGGTTGCGCTCGATTTCGACCCCCAGTCGCCTGCGCTCCTCGTGCGCACAGCCGATGGAGAAACGCGGACCCCGATCGGGATCGGTTCCTGGGTGAAGAGCCGTGGCGGTTTCACCGCCGGACTGGACCGGCTCCTGAGCGTGCCGCCACACCCCCTGATCGCCGCCAGCGGCGCGTGGACGGCGGACGACGTCTTCAGCGTCAAACTGGCCCTCTACGAGACTCCATACTATGCCAGGTTGACCTTCCGGTTCGACGGCGACCGGCTGCTCCTGGACACGGAGTACAACGTCTCCTTCGGACCCACGGCGCAGCCGCAGGTGATCGGTCGCTCACGGTGATACGAAATGTGGTGGGCGCGCGACACCGGCACGTCGTCCAGACAGCGTCCAGCGCCACCCCCCCGAGGGGGTACCCTTGCGAAGTCTCCAGCCGACGCGTATTTCAGTCGGGCGATCTCTCGCGTTACTTGCGTAGCGGGGTTCGTTCGTCCTCCTGCAGGAGGCATGGTGGGCCGTCAACTTGTTGCGCGCCGAAGCAGTCTGACGACGTGGCGCCTTGCTCGATATGAATACAGTTGATCACGTATCGCGATCTGATTGTGAGACACGGCCTCGAGGCCATGCGTAGACCCGCAGGATGAGGGGGGGCATCATGAACGAGATGCTGCAAGGTACGGGTTGGTCCGCGACACGCCGTCTTCACTCGGTTCGCGCCTTGGCGATGAGCGCGTTGTTCGCCATGGTGTGTTGGGGCACGGCGGTCGCTCAGGAAGTGACGGTCACCGGCCGCGTCACCGCTACCAGCGGGGCGCCCATCGAGGGCGTCGTCGTACGGATCAGAGGGACGCCGGCCAATACCGCGACCGATCGCGACGGGAAGTACACGCTGTCGGCCCCCACGAGCGGCGTCCTGGTATTCACGCTCATCGGGTATCGCAGCATGGCCATCGGCGTGGCCGGGCGTACGACGATCGACATCAGCCTGGACCGAGCCCTCTTCACGTTGCCGGACGTGGTCGTGACCGGGTACCAGCAGCAACGACGCGCCGACCTCACGGGGGCCGTGGGCGCGGCCGACGTCGACAACATGGCCAAACAGACCTCCGTGAGCGCGCTCCGGAGGCTGGACGGCGCCGTTTCGGGCGTCACGGTCGAGGGCAGTGGGTCTCCCGGCTCGCGCAGCACCGTGCGGATCCGGGGCATCGGCTCCTTCCAGAACAACGATCCGCTGTTCGTCGTGGACGGGACGCCGGTGCAGGACACCTACCTCAACTGGCTGAACCCGAATGACATCGGGTCCATCTCGGTGCTGAAGGATGCCTCGGCCGCGTCGATCTACGGCTCCGAGGCGGGCAACGGCGTCATCATCATCGAAACGAAGCGGGGACGACCGGGACAGCGACGGGTGACGTTGGATGTCAGAACCGGTGTGGCCTCGCCGGTCAAAGGCGCCGACTCGTACCTCATTCAGAACTCGCTCGACTATTTCCAGGTGTTGAAGACCGCCTACCAGAATGCCGGATTAAAGATCCCGACGAACATCTACGGGGATTCCCTCAACCCGTCGGTGCCCGACTATATCTGGCCGCAAACCTGCAAGCCGAACCCGTGCTCCAACAATCCTGCGGATAGCAATTATCTGGATCCGAGCTCGTATGCCTACACCGCCGACGGAACTCGTCTGATCATGCCGGGCAGCGCCGGGACGAACTGGTGGAAGGCGGTGTTCGGGTCCGGCCAGGTGCGCGACGCGAACCTCGCCGTGTCGGGCGGCGGCGAGGATAACACGTATCACGTGTCGTTCAATTACCTCGATCAGCAAGGGACCGCGGCGTTTACCCGGCTGCAGCGGGCCGGCGTGAATGTCAACACCACGTTCATCGTGAACCGGGTCACCGTCGGGGAGAACATCATCCTGTCGCGCGACCGGGGCTTCGGCGGGCTCGACGACGGCGCCCTCGGCGAAAACAACATCGTGGGCAAGAATATCTACCAGCAGCCGGTGGTCCCGATCTTGGACATCGCGGGGTACTTCGCCTCCGGCAAGGCCGTCGGCCTGAGCAACCTGACCAATCCGCTCAAGATCGCTTCGGCCGGCCAGAGCAACATCAGCACCAACGACCGCATCTTCGGGAGCGTGTTCGCCGGTTTGGACGCGGGCCACTCCCTGTCCCTGAACTCGCGGTTCGGGTTCAACCTGGGCCAGGGCTCATTCCACGGCTTCTCGCCGGCCACGCCCGAAAATTCAGAGGTCAACTCCATCGACGGCATCAACGAGAACTACAACCTGTTCACGGAGTGGACCTGGAGCAACACGCTGACCTTTTCGCGGGTCATGAACCAGCACAATCTGACCGTGCTGGTGGGGCAGGCCGCGGGCCAGAACACCAATCGGTTCGAGGCGGGAAGCTGCGCGAACCTCCTCAACTCGAGCGTGGACTCGCGCTACATCCAGGATGCCCTGTGCGACCCGACCAGCAAGAACGTCACCAGTGCCGGGGGCAAGAGTGCGCTGTTGTCCTTCTTCGGCAAGGGCGACTACAACTACGCGGACCGGTACTATCTCAGCGTCACGCTGCGCCGGGACGGCTCTTCCCGATTTGGGCCGGACAATCGCTGGGGAACCTTCCCGGCGATTGGGGCGGGGTGGAGATTGTCGCGCGAGTCGTTCCTGGCGAACAATCCGGTGTTTTCCAACATGATGCTGCGGTTCGGGTACGGGGTCACCGGCAATCAGCAGATTCCCGCAGGACGGATCGTCAGTCAGTTCGGCGGTGACCGGGGCGACACCTTCTATGACATCGGGGGAACGGGCACCTCGATTCAGCCGGGGTTCAAGGTGACGGCCATCGGGAATCCGAACCTGAAGTGGGAAGAGAACCGATCCGTGAACGTCGGACTGGACCTCGAGTTTGCCGGCGGCCGGGGGACACTCAGCACCGACCTGTATCAGCGCAACACGAACAATCTGTTGTTCGACCCGCGGACACCGGCCACGGCCGGCTCGGCCAATCCCCCGATCGTCAACATCGGGAAGATGCGGAACAACGGCATCGACGTTTCCCTCGGCTACCGCGGCACCTTCGGCGCGACCACGCTGTGGAGCGTGAACCTCAACGGCAGCCACTACAAGAACAAGATCGTCCAGATTGACGGCGTGTCGACCTTCTTCTACGGGCCGGGGTTGATCCGTGATCAGAACCCCATCATCAACCAGGTGGGCTTCCCGATCGGGTCGTTTTACGGTCTGGTGGCGGACGGGTACTACAAGGATGATGCGGATGCGGCACCGTTCTTCGCCGACGGCGCGCGTCCCGGCCGGATCAAGTTCAAGGATTTGAACGGGGACGGCCGGATCACGGGCGCCGACCGCGCCGTGATCGGCAGCCCCCATCCCGACTTCACCGGTGGATTGGATCTCGCGCTGCGCCACGGTGCCTGGGAGTTCAGCACCACGGTGTTCGG
>JBGPIW010000266.1:0-4419 GCA_041485045.1 Gemmatimonadota bacterium
ACAGCCGGTTTTTCACCCTCCTGTTCGGGGGGCCGCTGCTGCTCGCTGCGGTCGTGATGCTGGGACTGCTGTTCCTCTTCGGGGTGGTCACACTCGGCCGCTGAGGTGACCGCCGCCCCTGCGCCGGAAACCTGGCGGCACTGGGACATGCATCCGAGCGTGGTCGTGGGGCTCGTCCTCCTGGGCGGGCTCTACGTGTTTCTGGGGGGGCTCCGCGCCCCGCGGCGCCGCGTCGCCGCCTTCGGCGGATCGCTGCTCGTCCTGCTCGGTGCGTTGAACGGCCCGCTGCATGACCTCTCCGACGGGTACCTGTTCAGCGCCCACATGGTGCAGCACCTGGTGCTCACCCTGCTGTTCCCGCCGCTGTTTCTCTATGGATTGCCAGCCGAGCTCGTACGCACCGTGATCCGGCCGGCGTGGCTGCAGGGCGTGGGCGCGGCGCTGGTCCGTCCCGTTCCGGCGGCTGCCATCTTCTCCGTACCGATCGTCCTGTGGCACATGCCGGTGTTTTACGAAGCGGCGATGCGGCACCACGGACTGCACATCGTGCAGCATCTGGTGTTCCTCGCCACGTCCGTCGTGATGTGGTGGCCCGTGTTGTCGCCCGTCCCGGAGCTGCCGCGAGCCTCATACCCCGGGCAGATGCTGTACCTGTTCCTGTTGGGGATTCCGATGACCATCGTGGGGGCGCTCATCACGCTCGCCGACGCACCGCTCTACCCCTTCTACGTCGCCGCGCCCCGCGTGTGGGGCCTGTCCCCGCTGGACGATCAGCAGATCGGCGGGTTGATCATGTGGGTGCCGGGCGGGCTGGTGTTCTGGCTCGCCATGACGGTCGTGTGGTTCCGGTGGGCCCGGCGCGAGGAGCAGGGGGATGCCGAGCGCCGGGTCCCGCTGGAAGCGTACGGCCTGCCGGCCGAGCCTAGTCCTGCGTTGCCCCGAGGGGGTGCCTCTTGAGCTCGAGCCCGATCGCGGGGTGCTGCCGCCACAGGTAGTAGCTCATCGCGGAGGCCGCGATCGCGTTGCCGATCGCCACGTTCCACCAGGCGAGCGCACCGAGCAACGGTTGTGCCAGGAGTGCCACGAGGACGTAGAACCCCACCTCAAAACAGCAGGCGAGCACGACCACCAGGTACAGGGCGGGCGGGGTGTCTTCCGCCTGGGCCGTGAGCGCCGCCACGATCGTTCCCAGGACCACGAAGGCGCTGACGTGAATCATCGTGTACCCGACGACGCGGGAGAACTCGATCACCACCTGGTCAGGCGTGAGGGCGCCCCAAAAGACCGCCGAGCCGAGCATGGCAGGCGTGAAAAACGGCCGGCGGTTCACCAGGTCGACGATGAAGAACCAGGCGGCCACCGACCCGGCGCCGATGCACCCGGCCCAGAACCCCTCGCGCAGGACTCGAGTCAGTTTCATGCGGCGCTCCATGGTCGAGAGTACCCCGCAGCAATATACGGAGTGCCTCGAGCCGGGCTAGATTAGCGCGCTGGCCACTCTGGGAGGATCGATGACGGTACGGCGGTCCCCATTCTACCCCCTCTGTCTCCTGGTGGGCGCCATGCTCTTCGGCGGCGCCGGACTGTTCCACCCGGTGCTGCGCGGCGACGGTGCCGAGCAACTCGCCACGATCGCGGGTACGCGCGCCTGGCACGCCATTCACTGGTCGCTGCTGTTCGCGCTGCCGCTGATGCTGACGGGATTGGCCGGCCTCGCCGAACGCCACTTCGAGTCACCCGGGGCCGGCCCGGCGCGGGCCGGGATCATCGTGGCGGCGTTCGCCTTCGGCCTGTGGGCGCTCAACATCCTGTTCATGGCCGGTGCCGGGTCGCATCTCGCGGCCACGTACGTGGCGACGGCGCCCGGACTCGCGGCCACGCACACGGTGTTCCTGTACGACATGCTGCACCCGTTCGGCCTCGCCGCCGAGCGAATCGCCACGTTCACGTTGGGACTCGCCTTCTACTTGTTTGGATGGGCGACGAGGAACGGACGCGTGCTCCCCGTCTGGCTCTCCTGGGGAGCGTTCGGCGCCGGCATCGCCTGCCTGGTGGTGCCGCTGGCCGTCCCCGAAACCTCCGTGGTGCTGTTCTACGGGCAGGCGGCGGTAGTCGCCTGGATGGCCGCAGCGGGAGTGGTCGCCTTGGTTCGGCCCTAGGAAAAACGGCAGGCGCCGGATGGCCCGACGCCTGCCGTCCTCTTGGGGAAGTACGGCTCAGCGAGCGCGCACGCGCACCACGGCGGTATCCCACCCATCCAGCCCGCGGCGCAATACTTCGAGCGTGACGATCTCACCGGTGCGCACGCTTTGCGTGGCGGCACGGAACTCCGCCCGGGTATGGACCACGGTGCCGTTTACCTGAAGAATCAGATCCGGGCTGCTGCTCGGCCCGCTGCCGAACAGTTTGCGGAAGGCGGGCCCGTCCGGTGAAACGTCGGTCACGACCAGGGCGCCCCCTGAACGGGCAACGCGCTGCAGCCGCGGGTCCTGGGCGGCGTCGTCCTGCGACAAGGGCTCGATCGCGATCCCCAGCCGGTTCGTGCTTCCCGACAGCTCGTCGCCGTTGTTCCGGCCGTTGTCGGTCGAGGCCACTCGGGCGGAATCGTCGGTCGGTTGGGCGGCGAGGCGCACGGTAAAGACCTTGCGGACCCCCCCCTGTCGCAACACGGTCACCTGGACCGCTTCCCCCGGCCGTTTGAACCCGACGCGCTGCTGCAGCTGGGCGACATAGTCCACCGGCTGGCCATCGAGCTCGGTGATCACGTCCCCCAGCTCGATCCCCGCGCGCTTGGCGGGAGAGTTGTCGTTGGTGAAGCTCTGCACGACGACGCCCCGGATCTCTTTCAGGCCGACGGCTTCGGCGTCCTCCGGGCCGACCTGGTTGATGGCGATTCCCATGACCGTGCGCTGCACGTGGCCGCTGGCGACCAACTGCGTCATCACCGTCCGCACGAGGTTGATGGGGATTGCGAACCCGTAGCCCGCGTAGTAGCCCGTTTCACTCGCGATTGCCGAGTTGATGCCGATCACTTCGCCGTGCACGTTGACGAGGGGGCCGCCGGAATTGCCGGGGTTGATGGCGGCGTCGGTCTGGATGAAGTCCTGGATCGAATAGCGGGATTCCTGCAGCGCGGAGAGCAGCCGCCCTTTGGCGCTCACGATCCCGGCGGTCACGGTAAACGCGAACGCCTCGCCGAGCGGATTGCCGATGGCCAGCACCCACTCGCCGATACGGGTCGAATCGGAGTTCCCGAACGCGACGGTGGGCAAGCCGGTGGCGTCGATCTTGAGGACCGCGATGTCGGTCTGCGGATCGCTTCCCACGACGTGCGCGTCGAATTCGCGCTTGTCGTACAGCCGCACCGTCACCTTGCTCGCGCCTGCGACCACGTGGTTGTTGGTGAGGATGAACCCATCGGCCGAGACGATGAAGCCCGATCCCGATCCCTGCTCGATCTGCGGGCGGTTCTTGAACTGTGGAAAGAAATCGTCGAAGCCGGGCGGGAGGCGGCGGCTGTCGGCCCGTTGCCGGATCTCCGACACGATGAACACCACCGCCGGCTTCACGTGCTCCGCCACGGCGACGAACGCGTCACCCAGGTCGGCGGCGGGCTTGGCGGCCGGGATCGACGGCCGCTGCGCGGACGTCTGCAGCTGCAGGGCCGGCTCGGCCGACGTCTTCCTGGGCAGGTCGAGGGCGGAGGCGAAGCCCAAGCCGAACACGAACGCCAGGCCTACCAGCCCGATGAATTTCAGCCAATCTCTTGTGCGTACCGACATCGTCGAATCCGTCTGTGAAGTGTCCGTGAAACGTTACGATTTCTTCCCCTTGTCGTCATCGACGATCTCGTAATCGGCGTCGACGACGTTCTCCTGCTTGGCAGCTCCCGGTTCGGCTTTGGCCCCCTCGGCACCGGGCTCTCCGGTCCCTCCCGCGCCTCGGGCCGCCTGATACAGCGATGCGCCCGCCGCGGAGTACGCCTGCTGCAGCTCATCCAGTGCCCGCGCGATGTCGTCGGGATTGCCGCTGCGCAGCGACTGCTTCGCACCTTCGACCGCCCCGTCCAGCCGCGTCTTGAGCCCCGCCTCGAGCTTATCGACCCAGTCCTTGGATTCTTTCTCGACCTGATACACCATCGTGTCGAGGCGGTTGCGGCGCTCGATCTCGTCGCGCCGCTTCTGGTCGTCGGACGCGTGCGATTCTGCATCCTTGACCATTTTATCGATGTCCTTGTCACTCAGCCCGGAGGACGCCTCGATCCGGATCTTCTGCTCTTTGCTGGTCGCCTTGTCCTTGGCCGAGACGTGCAGGATGCCGTTCGCGTCGATGTCGAACGTGACCTCCACCTGCGGCACGCCGCGTGGAGCGGGCGGGATGCCGGTCAGCTGGAACTTGCCGATCGTGCGGTTGTCGAGC
>JBGPIW010000267.1:0-4412 GCA_041485045.1 Gemmatimonadota bacterium
GCGGCTCGGTTGGACGGGGCGCTTGGGTAGCACCTCGTTTCAGCCTTTCGTCGCAGCGAACAACGTTTTCGACCGGCTGTATGTGGGGTCGGTGGTGATCAACGCGGCCCGGGGGCGCTATTACGAGCCGGCCCCGGGGCGCAACCTGTACCTGGGCCTCACGGTCGGCACCAGGCGGTAAGCCGAGAGCGCGGGAATGCAAGAGAGGCCGCGAGATCCCGGCCTCTCTCGTTTCTCAAGGGCTGGGGGTGCGTCACGCGCCCGGGGGCCGGAGGATGACGTCCACGCCCAGGTGCATTCGTCTCCAGCGGTGGAGCACGACGCCGAGCCCCAGCGCGACCTTCGACATCCCGTACTTATTCGTGAGATCCTGCGCATCGAAGTCCAACGCGGCGCGCACCCGGAACCCCGCGGGATCGCGCCAGGCTTGAACGGGGGCCTGCATCGGGGTTGTGACGCCGTGCAGAGAGAAAGACCCCACCGCGACCGCGTGCAGCGTATCGCCGGGCCCCTTTTGCACGTTGACCAGGCTGTCGATCACGAAGCGGATCCGCGGATACTGCACGGTGTTGAGCACCATGTTGCGTGCGAAATCGTCACGGAACGCGAGGCCGGAGAACAACGAATCGGGGTCGAGTGTGATCTCTCCTCGGACCCCACTCCAGTGGAGTGTGTCGTCGATCAGGACGGTGCCGGAGACCGCCTGGCGGCACACCGCATTGACTTGCATCCGGGGGAAGACGGGGATGTGCTCCTCGTGACCTCCGTTGTCCCGCAAGTCGGGGCGGTTCTTGTAGTCCACATACTGACCGGGATCGCGGCCCTCGCCAGGCTGCCACGAGCGGTCGGCGGGGCACGTCGTGGCCCAGAGATGGTTGTAGTGCGGGTCGACCTGCCACCAGGCGAGGCTGGTCTTGGGCTCCACGGTCCAGCGGATTTGTCCGGACAGGCCCGACGTGACGCCACACAGAAGTGGGAGCGTGATGGCCAGGAGCTGGCCGCGGCCGGTACCGAGCCACATTGCGGGTCCCTCCTTGGGAAACTTTTCACATGAACGGACCTACCCGGCCTATTGTCACCTTCTATCGGAGGCGTCGCAAGCGGGCCCGCCCGTTGGTCTTGTCTTGACACATTCCGCTCAGATGAGTACTTCATGCTTCCAAACGCCCAGGAAAAACGGGCGTCCGGACCTAGATTTACAATCGAGAGGAGGGGGAATGGCGATACGGTTTGGTCGTGGTGTGCTGACGGCGTTGTCGGTTTCCGTTCTATCGGTGAGCGCCCTACGGGCACAATCCTCCGGGGTCTCCACCGATCCAGGCGTGATCAAGAAGGGGAAAGGACTTTGGACGAATAAGGGGTGCATGGGCTGTCACACCATCGGGAAAGGGAGAGCGGCGGGGCCCGACCTGATGGGAGTTTTGGACCGGCGCAGCCTCGACTGGGTGCAGCACTGGCTCCACGATCCACCAGCCATGCAGCAAAGTGACTCCACAGCACGGGCACTGGTCCTCCAATTCAACAATACCAAGATGCCCAACCTTCAGCTGGCTGACGAGGAGGTGACGGCGCTGATCGCTTACATCGCCGATCAAGGTTCGAAGATGGCAGCGAAGTCCCATTGAAACGTGAGTCCGATGTCACACAACGTGTCTGGCACATGAGGGAGGTAACACCATGAGCCGCGCTTTGTTGCTGGCAGTGATGTCCGTGTTGGGGGCGTCTCCCGCCGTCGCAGCCGGTCGCGCGAATGCGGTGCCGCTCTTCGCCCGGCAGACCGGGTTGACGTGCGCCCAGTGTCACGTGTTGTATGGCGCACCCGTCCCGAGCTTCACGTTTACGGGTAAGAAGTTCCGCATGAACGGCTACCGGATGCCGTGGATCAGTCAGAAGATCGAGGCGGGTGAGCCGGGCGCGATCAACGGTCGGCGTCTGGACATCAACCTCGTTCCGTATCTGAGCTTCCGTTATCAAAGCATTTTCGCCGCGCAGTCCAAGGCCCCCGGAGCGCCGAGCCCCGGCCCGGTGACCTCCAACCCGACGTCGCGTCTCGCCATCTTCTCGGGCGGCGCGTTCGGCGACAATTTCGGCCTGTGGACCGAGTTCTACCTCACCCCGCCCAATGACAACCCTGGCGGCGAGTGGGGAATCGGCAACTTCACGTTCGATGAGTACGACCTCCGCTACGTCAAGACCGTAGGCGACAACAACACCATCGGCCTGGGCTTTTCGAACCAGGGTGTCTCCGAAATCTCGGGCTTCGGCCCGTGGTCGCCGGGCGGCTCGATGATCACGACCGGCGGCGTCGCCGGGTGGGCCCATCCCAACCGCGGCCAGCTATTCGGATACGGGTGGCTGCGCGACCAGCTCTTCTTCAGCCTCGGCGCCCAGCCGGGCATGGACAACCTGAGCTGGTCCAAGAGCAGCATCATCGGGAACGTGGCGTTCGCGCCGTTCCATGAAGATCAGAAAGAAGCTTGGGTCAATCTCGAGTGGAGCTTCGGGAACGACAACATTCCGCTGCTCACCAACCGCAGTTCCGTCACCAACAACACCACCTGGAACACGACCGACGCCGTGGGTGGGGTGTCCGCCACCAATGGTGGCGCGCCGTACACGGCTCACGACATCAAGACGACCAAGCGTATTACGGGCGAGCTGCTGTACGGCTTCGTCGATCACGGCCCGCACAGCCTGAATCTGGGCGCCAGTTACAATTTCAACAAAGACAATTACCAGAATACGGCGTTCGCTCAGGTGAACTCAGTGTTTGGCCGCATCCGCTACGTATACGAGCGTACGTGGGGGTTGGACCTGCAGGTCGGGAAGAACGTGACCTACAAGTACACCGACGGCGCGACCACGGCGCACACCGTCCCGAACAAGCTGTCGTACAATGCCTACGGGACGTTCCAGCCGGCGATGAACGTGTTGATCGCGCTCAACTACGGGCGCGCGCAAACGCTCGCGCTCGACACTCCCGCCCTCACGGGGTGGAACTGGACCCTCAACATCGACTATCTGTTCTAGTCGAGACGCCCGCAGCCCGGGGCGAGTAGTTCGACGCGCCGCACGGTCATGCCCGTGCGGCGCGTCTTGCTCGCCATCCCGGTGACGGCGATACTTCATGACATGAACAGACGCCCCTCGATCACCGTCGTGGCGGCAGCGGTACTGGCCGGCGGCTGCTTCCATCCTTACGGGAAAGTCAGCGAATTCCAGAGTCCGACGGTTCCAGGATCGCGCTTCCATACGCTCAGCGTGATCGCGGGCGAGAGCGATCGTTCCTCGATCCAGATCGCCGCGCGGGTGCGGGACTCATTGACCGCATCGAAGATCGTGAACGTGGTGAACCGCTCCGGTCGGTGGGTGGATGAGGCGGGGGCGCTGAAAGGGATCTGCCCCGACTCCTCCGACACGAGTGCCCCCACGGAGTCGAGCCGGGTGGCCATCGCCAACGACTCGACCGGCACCCTCGCGGCGATGGCGCCCGTGGATGGGGTGGTGATCGTCTGGTGGAACCGCGTGTCGTTGCGGGATTGCCGGACGTTGGTCGTTGCCTACGACGCGACTGGCGCGGCGGAGATCGGGATTGATGGGCTGACGCGACAACTGATCCGTTATCTCAAGACGGATGTGAGACGCTGACACCTCTCGCCCGAGCGGGTTACTTGTAGCGGTACGTGATCCGGCCGCGGGTGAGGTCGTAGGGGGAGAGATCGACCGCGACCCGGTCGCCCTGGAGAATGCGGATGTAGTTCTTCCGCATCTTGCCGCTTACGTAGGCCAGTACATCGTGGCCGTTCTCGAGCTTCACGCGGAAGGTGGTGTTGGGGAGGACTTCCGTCACCGTCCCCATCATCTGAATCGCGTCGCCGGCCACGGACCGAAGACGACTCCTTTCCCAGTGGTCCGGCGCGGGCCGGTAATCCCGCGCCGCCTTTCGGCTTACCTACTCTTGCGACCGCCCCCAATCTAGCGCTCGGCCCGTCGCCTTGACACTCCCCGCTCTGGGCGTATCTCTTGCCCGAACAGGAGGTTGCGGCATGGATGCCCCGGAGATTCAGCGCCTGGCAGATATTCAGGTCGATCTCGTCAAGCCGGACCGCAACGGATTTACCCTCTCGGGGCAGGGTACCGACCGCGCAGAGTACGTGCTCGAGGTGCATTTCGACATGCCGCTCGACGCCAGAACGCGCGCGGTGTTGGGAGAGTTGCTGGCCCAGTCCGAGTTGTCGATCTCGCGGCGATCTCCCCCGGTCAGGGCGGCTCCGCCGCGTCGTGATCGGGCTCACCGGCCCCCGCGACGGCGGATCACCGCTGATTGATCGCCGGCGGGGCTATGCTGTCCAGCCCGTCCGGGCAGGCGGCACGTGGTTTGCTTTAGCTGAGAGGAGTCGATGATGACCTCC
>JBGPIW010000268.1:0-4404 GCA_041485045.1 Gemmatimonadota bacterium
CGTCACCAGGTTACGCAGGTCGGACTTCATCGAGGCCAGATACGCCTTTTCCTTCGTGTTGGCGAACTTCGGGATCGCGATGGCGGCGAGAATGCCGATGATAACCACCACGATCAACAGCTCGATCAGCGTGAAGCCCTTCCGATTCATCGGACCCTCCCGGAACAGGGAAACTCCCACTTCCATCAGCTTACAAGCACTTCGGTTCGCCTTCTTTGTTCGCCGGGGCGAGCGACGTGCTGCCGATGTAGATCGCGCAGTTCTTAAGAGTGTTCTGATTGGTGATCGTCGCTGTCCAGCCGTCCGCCGACAACGCCGGAGCTGCGAGGTAGTTGCCCGTGGTCGGGGAGAAGTTCACCCCGTTGGAGCAGGTGGTCGAACAGATGGTGGTCGAGTACTTCACCGAATCGGCGAAATAGGCCTCTTCGGCGGTGACCAGGTTACGCAGATCCGACTTCATCGAGGCGATGTACGCCTTTTCCTTCGTGTTCGCGAACTTCGGGATCGCGATGGCGGCCAGAATGCCGATGATCACCACCACAATCAACAGCTCAATGAGCGTGAAACCCTTACGATTCATCTGAACCTCTCCTGTAAAATGAAGTGCGGGGGCGCCGAGTTATTCCAGGCCCCTAGCTAAGCAAAGCCCGTGCCCGCCACCGGTCAACTGTTGAAGTTGCTCTGGTGTAATCACTTACACATCGTGAACGGAGAATTTTCGGCACTCCGACAGGGCCGCGATTCGCGCTTTTTGCAATGCTGGGATGGAAACGCATGGTAGGGGAGCCCCCGATTCGACGGGATCGACATCGCTCACCGGGAACGGGGGTGCGCCCGGACGAGGAACGAGTCCGCGACCGCCGAGTCGCCGCGGGCCATCGCGGTGGCCGCTTCGTACCGGTAATAGTAGAGGCAGCCCGAGCACAGCTGCTCCATTCGGGCCAGGAGCGAATCGGCGAGGCGCGCCTGGCCGAGGGTGAAGGCGGCGTCAGCCCCCTGGAGGAATACCGCCGGCACGCGGTCATAGATCGCCGTCGAAGAATCGAACGCTTCGAGCGCCCGCTGCGGCTGACGTTCCGCGAGGTAGATCCCGATCATCCGTGCGTACCCGCTGTACGACAGCGGAGAGTCCTCCAACACGCTCAGTGTCACCGTGCGGGAGTTGCGCCAGATGGGCACACGCTGCGCGGTCCGAGCGCCCCCCAGCAGCACGATCGCCGCGACGACGAGTGCGAGACGCCGCCCAGGCAGGTTCTTGCCCCATGCGCCGAGCGCGAGCGCGAGGCCCGCGGAGGGCAGATAGAGCGTCCGCTCCGCCACGAGCACGCCGGCGGGAAAGAACAGGTTGGCCACGGGCAGGAGTGCGATCGCGATCCAGCCGAGACCGAACGCCTCGACCCGGCGGCCGCGACGCCACGACAGCACGAGCAGCGCAGCCCACGCGGCGAGGCACAGCAGCCCTACCACGAACCTCCCGTCCAGCGGCGTCGTGACCAGCGTGCGCTCGGCCGGAGAGTACTCGACCCGCAGCGTGAGAGGGAATACGAGGAGCCGCGCGAAGTCGGCGAACGCCGCAATGGCGGTGAGCCGCACGGCGATCGGACTCGCATCCACGAATACCGCCGCCAGGTGAGATTCCGTGTGCCCGTGCAGGATGGTCCAGCGTACGGCGAGATAGACCGCGCCCACCGCGACCCACCCCGCGGCGTAGGCCCAGCGGCGGCGTGCCGGCGGCCGGCCGATGCCCACGATCCACCCCCAGGCGATCAGCGCCGGCACCGTGGCGGCGGTCTCCTTGCTGAGGAGGCCGAGGGCGAGTGCGACGAGGCTCCACCCGAGTCGGTCCGGACCGAGGGCGGCGTACACCGCAAGCAGCGTGAACAGGGCGGCCATCAGCTCCGCCCGCCCGACGATATTGGCCACCGCTTCCACGTGGACCGGATGGACCGCGAACAGGATCCCGGCGAGCAATGCTCCCCGCTCCGAAGCGGTCCACCGTCGCACGAGCGCGGCAACCGCAACGCTGACTCCGGCGTGCCAGAGGAGGTTCGCCGCATGCATCCACGCGACGTGACCGATCTGCCAGTCCAAGGCGTAGGTGACGATGGGGAGCGGCCGGTACAAGGTGGCCCCGAGCGCGGGCGGCCAGTACGACTCGCCGAAGGCCCGCCACAACGCGGACCAGCTGTGGACGAGCGGATTCATCGCGATGATGGAGACGTCGTCCACAGCGAAGCCGTTCCACAAAGCGCCGAGGTAGACCACCGCGGCGCAAAGGCCGACCGCCGTGTAGAGCCGTTTCGAGCTGGGCGTCACGGTGCCCCGAATCCCCGCCGTCGCAGACGGGCGCGGAGCGAATCCGCAGTGGCCGTGTCCCGTCGCGCCTGGGCCGCCGCGATCTCCGCCTCGTAGTACTGCGGACACCGTTCGCACACCTGCTCCATCCGGTCGAGCAGGGAGTCCGCCAGCGCCGGCTGTCCGAGCTCGAGTGCTGCGTCGGCCGCCTGCACGAACAATAGCGGCGACTTGTCGTAGATGCCCGCGGCGACCCGAAAGGCGTCCAACGCACGCCGTGGCTGGCCCTGCTCCAGGTACAGACTGAGCATGCCGGCGGGACCAAAGTAGGAGCGCGGAGAATCTTCGAACACGCTCAGCGTCGCCGTGAGCGTGCTGCGCCACACCGGAACGCGTTGGGCGGTGCGTGCGCCGCCGAGCAACAGCACGCCGGCGGTGATGAGGGACAGCCGCTGGCGCGGGAGACCCCCGAGCCCTGCCCCGGCGGCGATCGCGAGCCCGGCCGACGGGAGATACAGCGACCGCTCGGCCAGGAACACGCCCGTCGGGAACAGGAAATTCGCCGAGGGCAACAACGCGAGGCCGACCCACCCCAGGCCAAATGCTTCCACCCGCCGCCCGCGACGCCAGGCGACCCACACCATACCCGCCCACGCGATGAGACAGGCAAGGCCCGCCAGGAAGCGGGGATCGATCGGTGAGGCGACGAGCGTGCGCTCCGCCGGAGAGTAGTCGACCCGGAGGCTGAGGGGGAACAGGAGCAGCCGTGTGACATCGGCCAGCGCCGCGACGGCGGTGAGGCGGATCGGGAGCGGGCCGGCCCCTCTGAACACCGGGGCGAGGTAGAACAGCTGCTCGTGGCCGCCCAGGACCGCCCCGCGGACGACGAAGTACGCGGCGGCGACTGCCGCCCAACCCGCCACATACGCCCACCGGCGGCCAGGAGAGACGCGTCCGAAGCCGAGTAACCAGCCCCACACGATGAGTCCGGGAGCGACGGCGGCGTTCTCCTTGCTGAGCAAGCCGAGGCAGAGGGCGACGAGGCTCCACCACAGCCTGTCGTGCGCCAGCGCCGCGTACACCGCGAGGAGGGTGAACAGCGTGGCCATCAGCTCGGACCGCCCGACGAGGTTGGCGACCGCTTCCACGTGAACGGGATGCACGGCGAACAGGATGCCGGCGAGCAACGCGGCGGGAGCCGACTCGGTCCACCGTTTGAGCGTGGCGGCGACCGCGACGCTCGCGCCTGCATGCCACAGCAGGTTCACGGCGTGCAGCCACGCGACGTGATCGAGCTGGTGGTCGAGCGCAAAGGACGCCACCGCCAAGGGGCGGTACATGGCCACCCCGAAGGACGCCGGCCAGTGCCAGTACGGCTCCACGAACGCCCGCCAGAGACCGGACCAGTGGTGCACGAGGGGGTCGAACGCGACGATGAAGACGTCATCCATCGCGTAGCCGTTGGCCAGGGCGCCCAGATGCACCACCAGGGCCGCCGCCGCGACCGCGAGATACAGCCGGCGAGCGGTCACCGGGCGCGGGCGTCCAGCGAATCGGCCTCAGCCGCGTAGCCGCTCCGCCGAAGAGCGTCCGACTCCGCGTGGTAGTACTTCCCGGGACAGGTGGGACACGAGCGCTCCAATTCCGCCAGCAGCGAGTCGGCGGTCGCCGGCCGGCCCGCCGCGAACGCGGCCACGGCGCCCGACATATAAATGGTCAGGTCCCCCCGATAGATGGCCAGGGCCTGTCGCGCCGCGTCGAGCGCCCGCTCCGATTGGTGTTGATCCAGATACGCGCCGGCCATCCGCATCGGCCCCACGTAGGAGCGCGGCGAGTCCTCGAGAATGCTCAAGACCGCGGTGTAGGTCGTGCGCCAGACCGGGACCCGAGTGGCGGTGCGCACACCCGCCGCGACCAGCACCGCCCCGGCCACGAGCCAGGCTCGCGGCACCGACCACCGGGCAAACCAACTCCCTGCGGCCAGCACCAGGCCCACACTCGGCAGGTAGATGGTGCGCTCCGCGACCAGGATCCCGGTAGGAAACAGCAGGTTGGCCACGGGCGAGAGGGCGATGGCGATCCAGCCCAGCCCGAACGCCTCCACCCGGC
>JBGPIW010000269.1:0-4388 GCA_041485045.1 Gemmatimonadota bacterium
CAGGGTAGGTCCCCGCGCCGTTCACCGTCACGGGCGACGGCGCAGCCGAGCCTCCCAGCGCCCCCCACAGCCGGCCGGGTACGCCAACCTGCCCGTCGCCGTTCTCATCGGTACCACCGAAGACCGTATAGCTGCCGTCCCCAAGGCCGGTGAACGCGTAGGATCCATCGGCCGCTACGGCCGTCGTGCCGAGCAGCACGCCGCTCGCCATGTACAACCGGGCGTACGTCTGCGCCGGCGGGGCCAGAGTCTGCGTGAGGCTGTTGCGCGCATTCACGATGCCGGCACCGTACTGGTTGTCCGGCCCCGCTGCGCCGGCGTCGACGGCGTAGGTCGTCAGTCGCGCCCGCAGCTGCGCCTGGGTCAGCGACGGATTCTGCGCCAGCACCAGCGCCGCAACGCCGACAACGTGTGGCGTCGCCATCGACGTCCCGTCCCACGAATCGTAAATCGGCACGCTGGTGACGAAATTCCAGGCGGAAGACAGCACGCCAAAACTCCCGTCGCCGTCGGCGATGTCGCCGCCTGGAGCCGCGATGTCGATCGTCGAGCCGAACGATGAATACGAGGCCAGCAGGCCGTCGGGTCCGACGGCCGACACCGATAACGCCTCAGGATAGGCAGCGGGGTAGAGCAGGCTCGTATTGCCGCTGTTGCCCGCGGCGGCGACGACGAGCGCGCCGGCGTTGGTCGCCGCGATGACGGCGTTGTGCAGCGCGCTGCTGCCCGACGAACCGCCCAGACTCACGTTGATGATCCGCGCGCCACTCGGCGCCGACACCGTGCCGCCCTTGCCGTTGTCGGCGGGGAGTCCCGCCGCGTACAGAATCCCTTGGGCGATGTCGTAGAAACTCCCGAACCCCGCCACGCCGAGCACCCGCACCGGACGGATCCGCACGGTCCAGTTGACTCCGGTCACGCCGATGCCGTCATTGCCCGCGGCGCCGATCGTTCCGGCGACGTGCAGGCCGTGGTTGCCGGAGGTCGTGAGACCGATCGCGCAGTTCTTGGACACGTTGAAATCGTAATCGGCGGTCAGCGTGGGATCGGCGTCGTAGCCGTCGCCGTCGCCGGCGTTGTCGATCGTGCCGCCGCCGGTGCACAGCTTGACGTTGGAGGTGGAGACGAAATCGTAACCGTCGTGCGTCAGGTTGGCGGCGACCGCCGGATGGTCGTAGCGAATGCCGTTGTCCACCACGGCGACGAGGACATTCGCGCTGCCCGTCGTGATCGCCCAGGCGCGGGGCAGATCGATCAGGCCGTAGTGCCACGCCTGGCGCGGGTAGAGCGGGTCGCCGGGGAGCGTCACAGCGCTCGCAGTGGAGCGATGCGCCTCGAGACGGACGATCGCGTTGCGCTCCACCGATTGCACAGCGGGGTCTTGGCTGAGCGTCGCGACCAGCGCGCCGAGCTGCGTCGAATCGACGACGCGCACCCGCGCGGCGAGCAGCGCGGGCGACACGCCCCGGACTTCGAATTGCGCCGTTACGGGCAGCGCGCTGAGGCGGCCGCGTATCGTGCGGCCCAGCGCCGCCGCGGTCGCGGGCGCGGCGAGCGCGACCGACCCGATCGGCGGGGCGGCCAGGGACGACGCGCGATAGGTGACGATCAGCTCATCAGCCGTATACGCGGGGCCCGTGGGCGGCTGGAGGACGGGGGACGGCGCACCGGTTTGCGGAGGCGATAGGAACCCCGACGCGAGCGAGATCTTCCCGCTGATCGTGCCGTTCGGCGTCGCCGTCGCCGTGAACCGCGCCACGGAATCTGCCAGGCCGGTGACGGTGGCCGCGACGGTTTGCATTCCGGCATGGCCGCCGAGCGTGCGGACGGTGCCCGCGCGCCCGGCGGAATCGGTGAGGCTTTGCGCCGGATTCACGGCGCCGCCACCAGCGGTGATCGCCCAGGCCACCGTCGCACTGGGAACAGGGTTGTCGAACGCATCGACCGTCTGCACCGAGTAGGCGGTGGGGAGCACCGTTCCGGCCGCACCGGTTTGACCGTCGCCGCTTTGGATCGCGATGCGAGCGGGGGGGCCGGCACGAACCGCGAAGCGCGCACTCGTGTCCGGTACGAGCCCGGCCGACGAGGCCCGCAGCTGGTAGCCCGCGCCGCGCTTGTCGAGGCGCAGATCGTTGAAGGTCGCGACCCCGGCTACGGCGAGCGCGCTGGTCGTTCCGCCGAGCGTCCCGGCGGCGGGGTTCGCGGCGAGCGTGATGGTCACCGATCCGCTGTAGCCGGTCGCGGGATTCCCGAGCTGATCCAGCGCGGTGACGGTGACGGCCGGTGCGATCGCCGACCCGGCCGGGACGTCCGTGGGCTGGGCCGTGAACCTCAGGCGGATGAACTGGTTCACCTGGACGACCTGGAACGACGACGAGGTGCCAGGCGTCAGCCCCGGAGCGGCAGCCGCGATCGTGTAGCCCGCGCCGGCGGAGTCAATGCGGAGGTCGGCGAACGTCGCGACGCCCGCGACCGCCGGGGCCGTGGTCGTGCCCGACAGGGAGCCTGCCGAGGGGTTCGACCCGATGGCGACGGCCACGTTGCCGGTGAATCCGGTCGCCGTATTTCCCTGAGCGTCGTGCGCGGTCACCACAACCGCGGGAGTGATCGCGCTGCCCTGGAACGGGCTGGTCGGCTGGACCGTGAAGACCAGCACGGATGCAGCGCCGGGTGCCACGTTGAAGATGGCACTGCCGCCGCTCGCGGCTCCCGGTGCGGTCGCCGTGAGCGAGTATCCAGTCCCACTCCGGTTGATGACGAGGTTGGTGAACGTGGCGACGCCCAGGACCGCGGACACAGTCACGGTGCCGTTCAGCGTGCCGCCTCCCGGATTCGCCCCAATCACCACGGTCACGTCGCCCGTGAATGTCGTGAATGTGTTGCCGAGACTATCCTGGGCGGTGACCTGCACGGCGGGAGCGATCGCCGAACCTGCGATCGCAGCGTCCGGCTGCACCGTGAAGGACAGGCGCGGTGCGCCGGTGGGCGTGATTGAAAACGGCGCGCTCTCAGCTACGGGCAGCCCAGCGCCGGTCGCGATGAGCGTGTACCCCGTGCCGGTCTTGTCGATGTGCAAATCGGAGAACGTCGCGACACCATTCACCGCGGTGGCTTGTGCCGTACCTCCGAGCGTCGCGCTGCCGGGATTGGCACCGAGTGCGACGCCGACCGGGCCGGCAGCGGATGATGCTGCGTTCCCGAAGGCGTCTTCGATCGTCACGCGCACGGCCGGAGCGATGGTGATGCCCGCTGCTGTCGCGCCCGGTGCCGTGGTGAAGACGAGGAAGGAAGGCGCCCCTGGGCCGGCGATCGCGCTGAACGGCAACGGGGAACCCGCGGCGCCGGGCAGCGTCGCCGTGACCTGCTGGTCACCAGTGGCGGGGCCCAGCGTCCAGGAGACGGCAGAACGGCCGGTCACGCCGGTCGGCGCCGTGCCGGCCGAGAGAGTGCCACCGGTTGAGGCGAGCCATGTGACGGGCGCGCCACTCACCGGATTGCCGAACTGGTCCTGGGCGACCGCCACCAGCGATTCGGCGAGTGCGGCACCGACCGTCCCGGCCTGGTTGTTGCCGGCCACGAGAATGAGCGCGCTGACCGGGCCGGCATGCGTGCTGGCGCCAAAGCTCACGGGGGAGCCCGCGAGACCGGCGGCGTTCGCCGCCGCGCTGTCGGAGCTCGTCCCCACGGCGGTACCGAGCGTCCAGGAAACCGCCGCGCGCCCCGCGGGGTTCGTCGTCACCGAGGACGCGGACAGGCTGCCCGCTCCCGCCGTCACGGTCCAGTGGACGCTCACTTCACCCGCGGCGTTGCCGAACGCGTCGCGCACGACGACGATCAGCGAGTCGGCCAACGGAAGGCCCACGGTCCCGGTCTGCCCGGTGCCCGACACGAGGTCGATTTGCGCGGGCGCGGCGGGCATCGCGCTCGCGGTGAACACCACCGCACCCGGGATTTGTCCCACGATTGCCACCACCGTGTCGGCGTCGAGGCCCGCAATCGAGCCGAGCGTCACCTGCACGGCGGCGCGGCCGAGTGAATCGGTGGAGACCGAGGTGGCGGAGACCGATGCGCCTCCCGCTCTGACCTGCCAGGTGACACCCACGCCGCGTACCGGCGTGCCGTCGGCCTCGGTAACCAGAGCAATCAGCGGTTGGGGCAACGGCGCGCCTGCGGTGCCCGTCTGGCCGTTGCCGGCGAGCGGGGCGATCCGCGCGGGGCGGGGCGTACCGGGGCCGGACGCGTCCTGAGTGCACGTCGCGATGACGGCGAGGGAAGCGAAAACGACAGCGACGGCCGCGACGCGTTGCACGGTGTAAGCGGTTCCTTGGGGAACTGAGATGATGTTTGAGCCACCCTATGGCAGCAATCGGCGCGCCAGTAGGACTTAA